>JAVLEV010000138.1:0-5469 GCA_031920365.1 Planktomarina sp.
TAGAGCTGATCCTGATAAAACCTTACGGTTTTTCCCTAGATGAAAAGGCAGTGGTGCGGGCCGGCACGCGCTATTGGAAACATGTTCAGCTAAGCGAATATGACACCTGGCAAGCTTTTTTGGATGACCGAGTACCTCTCAGAGAAAGCTTATATTTTTTTGAAGAGCACGGCGCACAAAGTTTTTTCACCCCCGACTATCAACAGGATGCATACTTAGTGTTCGGATGTGAATCTAAAGGCCTGCCAACTACGATATTAGACGGTATGGACGATCGACTATTTAGCTTGCCGATGCGTAGTTCGCTTGTCAAATCACTTAACCTGGCAAATGTCGCAACTGCAGTTGTTTACCAAGCTCTGCGCACCCAGTTGGGTGGCTGACGCAAGGCTAATGCCTAACGCTCAAGCAAAGGTGTGTGAATTTTTGCGCATTGGTTTGGTCAAATGTGTGAATTAAATTGAGCATCATAATTGCTGTCAGAAGGTTGGGGTTACAGCGGGTATGGTTTTCCCAATAATTTCCCCTAGGTCTAACAGTAAATCTTCACGGAAATGGCTTGCTACCAGTTGAACACCGACTGGCCGGCCTGCAGCCTGCCCAGTCGCCACGCTCAGGCATGGTAAACCCATAAAGGGTAGGCCGATTTGAAGCATTTGAGCTTCAATAATTTCATCAAAATCGTTTTGCGTTTGAAGATCTAGCAAATCCTTAAAGGGAAGCTGACCTGATACTGGACACAATACCACAGGATACGTTTGTAAAAACTCTCGCCACTGACGTGTCAGGGTTGCCCTCGTTTGTAGGACTTCCATTATATTATCCAACGAACCGCTTGAGCAACGGGATACCAGGCGGTCGTGTACTAAGGTAGCGTCAGGGTCTTGCTCACGAGCCAAAGCATTGCTGGCACCCTGTTTCATTTCTGCCATCCAAAGCATCAATTGATTTTCCATTGCTATACGCAGGGGGGGTAGAGAAACCTCCTCAACTTGCCAGCCGGCGGCTTCAATTTTATAAGCGGCCTGTTGCAAATGTGTTTTGATCTGTGGATCTACCATTAAGCCATCCGGGGCAGTACAGATGGCTAATCGTTTTGGTACCTGGCCACCAGTTAATGGCATTTCAACGTACCAAGGATCGCGCACGTCTGGTTGCGACATCGCATTTAGTGCCAGCCTTAGGTCACCAATTGAACGAGCTATTGGCCCAGAGACTGCCGTCAGTTGCGCCCCAATAAACCTATCAGGGCCTGAGAAATTGTGTGCGGGAACGCGGCCCAACGAAGGGCGTAGTCCATGTACGCCACAAGCATAGGCAGGATATCTAATGGAACCGGCTATATCTGTGCCATGGCCAATTGCCCCAATTCCTGCAGCAACTGAGGCAGCTGCCCCACCGGATGATCCTCCTGGGGTAAGTTCTGAATTTAGTGGATTTTTAGTATGGCCATGAAGGGAATTGCGCGTAAACCAGCGAAGAGAAAAGGCGGGTGTATTGGTACGCCCAATGATAATAGCGCCTGCGCGACGTAAATTGGCAACAACGGGGTTATCCTCTTGTGCGATCTGGTCTTTTTGCAAACGTACACCGTTCGTTGTGGCGCGTCCTATTTGGTCCGCATTCACCTTAATAGTGACCGGAACCCCACCTAAGACGCCCACGGCCTCACCCGCATTAAGTTTGACATCAATTTTTCGAGCCTCTTTTAATGCTTCCTGATCAAAACAGTCCACAACAGCATTAATCGATGGGTTTACCTGAGCCAAACGGTCCAGTGCACTCTGGGTTACTTCCTCTACGGATACTTCCCGCCTTTTAATTTTAAACGCTATCCTTTGTGCTGTCTCTTCCCAAAGTTCCATAAGTAAACTTATCTCCCCAATTGCCAGCCGATTGTTAAACTTAACACTATTTTTGATTCAAGCTAAACTATTATATACGTCAAGAAAAATCCGTTAAGTTATTGGCATTCTGTACTCAGCCATTTCGGAAAACCAGCTACAACCCGCAGGTATAGCATCATCGTTGAATTCATAAGCTGGATTGTGTAGCGCCGCACTGTCCCCATTTCCAATGAATAAAAACGCACCAGGACGTTCTGCTAACATATCGGCAAAATCTTCGCCTGGCATGACTGGGTCTTGATCGCGAATGACTGATCCAGATACCGTTAGCGCAATATGCGCCGCACGTTCTGCAGCCTCGGGGCTGTTGATTGTTGGGGGCACACAAGGGGTATAGGTTACCTCAGCTAATGCACCAAAGGCTTTTGCTGTGTTTTCTGCAAGCGATGTGAGCCTATCGATAACCTGCGTTTGTACCAAGGGATCAAAATAGCGCACTGTTCCACGCAAAATAATAAGTCCGGGTATGACATTGAATGTATCACTGTCGCTGCGCATTCCACAAACTGAAACAACTACAGTTTTCAGTGGATCGATACTCCGTGAAACAATCGATTGAACTGCAACGACGACATGAGAAGCAGCCAAAGTGGTGTCAACTGCCAGCTGGGGCAATGCCGCATGGCCACCCTTGCCTGTTATATTAATCTCAAAAAAATCTGCAGCAGCCATTTGCGCTCCTTCGCGCACGGCAAATTGACCAACTGGGATGCCTGGCCAATTATGCATTCCGTATACTTCTTGAATATTCCAGCGACCCATTATGCCATCGGCTAGCATAGCTTTAGCGCCGCCGCCGCCTTCTTCTGCTGGCTGAAAAATTACTACAACCGTACCGTTAAAATTGCGTGTTTCGCTTAGATATTTGGCTGCTCCAAGTAAAATTGCTGTATGGCCATCGTGCCCACACGCATGCATCTTACCAGAATGGACCGAGGCATGAGCAAGGCCTGTTATTTCCTGTAATGGCAGCGCGTCCATATCTGCACGAAAACCAACAGCCATATCTGTTGTAGTCTGCCTACCATGTATCACACCAACAACACCGGTCTTACCTACGCCAACCACCACTTCATCGCATCCGAACCCCCGTAGTAGTTCCGCAACTAAGGCAGCCGTACGGTACTCTTGAAACCGTAATTCTGGATGTGCATGGATGTCACGTCGCCAGCCAATAATTTCTCCATGCAACTCTGACAGGCGATTTTTGATTGGCATTGGAAAAGTCCCCTTTTGGTACTTTTATATAGCTAAAATAGATTTACTGATGTGGTTCACGCGCGGTAAAGTATAGAGTAAAGTGTTAAAATAAAAAATTCAAAGAAAATCATTTTTGCTGGCAATCTTTTTTTATTTTCTGTTATTTAGAGGGGACTTAGAATTTGGATCACAACACCGGGAGGTCTAATGGTACAATCGTTTGACCAAGAACTTGAAGAGCGGCTGATACGTTACGCTGCAATCGATAGCCAAAGTGATAATAGATCTACATCTTCCCCTAGTAGTGAAATCCAGCTCGATATTCTTCGGCTCCTTGAAGTTGAACTGACTGAAATTGGCGCGGAGGATGTCCATTTGACAGACTACGGTGTTGTACTTGCCACAATTCCGGGTACGGCTGACGGTCCGACAATTGGGTTTTTGGCGCATGTTGATACTGCCCCACAGTTCAATGCGACTGGTGTAAAGCCCCGAGTTATCCATGGTTATAATGGTGGAGATATAACCTTTCCGGATGCCCCTGGACTTGTACTGTCGCCGGAAGAGTACCCTTATTTAGCAGAAAAGGTTGGCCAAGATATTGTCACAGCTTCGGGCACGACCCTGCTTGGTGCTGATGACAAGGCAGGCATCTCAATCATTATGACGGCGGCGCGCTACTTGCTTGCTCATAAAGAAATTCTGCATGGGCCTATCCGCATTGCCTTCACACCAGACGAAGAAATTGGCCGTGGAGTAACTGCACCGCTAGCCAGAGATTTTGCAGCCGATTTTGCATATACGTTTGATGGAGCGGCTGTTGGTGAGATTGAATATGAAAGCTTTTCTGCTGATGCTGCAGAAATTAATATCACTGGCATCTCGATTCATCCCGGGTTAGCCAAGGGAAAAATGGTTAATGCTATTCACCTTGCTTCAAAAATTATAGCCACCTTACCGCAAGCCACGATGACGCCGGAAGTGACAGACAAACGTGAGGGGTTTATTCACGCCACTGAGATGTATGGTGACGCTGCCGCAATGACTATAAAACTAATTCTGCGCGATTTTGAGCGTGATGCCTTAACTGCTAAAGGGGAACTGTTGCAACAGGTTTGCTCTGCTGTTCAAGCCAGTGAGCCTCGAGCTAAAATTACCTGCGGTATTCATCCACAATATCGCAATATGCGCTATTGGCTAGAGCTAGATATGAAACCAGTTGACCTTGCATGCCGGGCAACTCGAATGCTGGGTTTAGAACCTGTTTCGGTGCCAATTCGGGGTGGAACTGATGGATCAATACTTACTGAAATGGGCACACCTACCCCAAATATTTTTACAGGTATGCAAAACATTCACGGTCCACTCGAATGGATTTCGGTGCAAGATATGGCCAAGGCCACGCAGCTTTTCTTAACCCTGGCCGAACTTTCAACTAAGCAACCGGAATAGGTGCACTTAGATAAAGCGATCCTAGTGGGCAGGTCGCTGGACTGTGTTAAAACTTTAAAAGCCGCTCTTTTCAAGCCCTCGATAAGGGGTCGGCTTAGATAGGCTAAGCCTGGCTTGAATAAAGCTTAATCAGTAAGCTGTTTGGTGTTCTGGTAGCATAGGGTTAGTTTAGTAAAGCAACGAGTAATGGATCGGCGAACCCGCTAGTTTGGATTTGGGCAACCTATCAGGTCTGTGCTAGTGTTTGGGGGGCCTATTATAATTGGGAGTTCATATCTGCCCCACAGCACATTGGAGACTTAATTTTACCATCACAGTCGGGGCATTTAGAAACCTGCACCTCAGTACCATCTTCTGTGGTCAAAATATCATTAACCAAAGGTGTGTCGCACTTTGCACAAGAGGCATTTACTGCCATACCGCAGGACGAACATTCATATGTGGCCATTTTTTGATCCTTTAATTAATTGAGAAAGTCGTAGACTTAACGTGATGGTTATAAAACCTTTATCTGCAGGTTACACCACGACAAAGTTAACACAACTCGAAATTTTTCAAAAAACCTATGGTAATTAGTAAGTATTGAGTTTTTGAAACCGAGCTTTGAAATTTGCAATAATCTGATAACTGCACACCGTTTTGTAACGGTTTCGCGCACTGGCTTTGCTTAATATGTAGAAGTTAAGTAAGTTCAATTGCTCGTGCAGGTAAGTTTGGCTGGGTAATGAGCAATTATGTAATAGGCGCTAACCTCTTGAAACATTTTTTGAATGTGGGATGCGTGTAGCTGTCGTTGGTTTATGTCTAAATAAAATTGACAAATTCTACACATTAAGTTATGTTGTAAGTACTCTAAGCTAGTAAAAATTGGTAAATAAGCTTGAAGTTTGTATTATTTTGAATATTCAAA
>JAVLEV010000139.1:0-1535 GCA_031920365.1 Planktomarina sp.
GTGTATTTAATTATTTATTTAAATGCACATGCCCCCAACTTTGGCAGTACAAAAAATGTGTGTTTGTCTGCTTTATGATCCTGCAGTGTGTATTATAATCCTATTTTAGCCGCTAAATTATATAAAATAGCTTCTATATATAATTTATGTAAGTAAGACGTGTCAGGGCATCTCAAATTTCGCAGTAGGTTTAACACCATAGCTAAAAAGCTTATTACTTTTATCCAGATTCGTAACTCTGTAACTTTTTTACAAGGCTTTTTTTGCTATTGCACATGCGTCAGCGGTAGCCTGCAATGCCAAAAGTATGCTCGCATGACGGTTTTTGTAATCAATAGCAGGCTTCAATACTTCAAATCCGTCGAAGGGAGCTGAAGGGACCGTACCCGCACCTTTTAGCATGGCATCTAGCTCATCTCGAGCTTTTTCCACTTGCTCCATAGTTCTGCCTATCATTTGATGACCTGCGATGCTGGCGGCCGCTTGCCCTAAGGCACAGGCCTTTACATCTTGCGAAAAGTCTACGATCCGGCCGTCTAAAATGGTGACGTCTATAGTAACTTTTGATCCACAGAGCGGCGAACGCCGCATTGCACTAGCACCAGGGTTTGCCAGCCTTCCCACGTGAGGCATATCCGCTGCCAGAGCAAGTATGCGTGTCGAGTATAGTTTGATCATATCCGTTTTTTCGGTCATTGTTTGGACTTTCCGATATCTCTCTAATAGATAAGCCGAAGAGATGAAATGCAATAGGATGAATGTGATGTTTGACCCGCAAACCCTGAAATATGATGCCAACGGCCTTTTACCTGTGATTGCGCAATGCGTCGAAAACGGCGACGTACTCATGTTAGCGTGGATGAATTCTGATGCCGTTACTAAAAGCTTAGAAACTCGGAAGGTGACCTATTGGTCTCGATCACGGAAGTCGTTTTGGGTTAAAGGCGAGACCAGCGGCCACACCCAGGCATTGGTTGATTTGCGCTATGATTGTGATCAAGATTGTCTGCTGGCTATCGTCCTGCAAGAGGGCCCTGCCTGCCACACCAAACGACGCAGCTGCTTTTATACATCAGTTATAATGGGTTCCCCCCGTGAATTGAGCAAACCAACACTCTAAAGTCCTATCATTGTGCGGATCTCTTCTGGGGTTGCTCCTTCTTCTCTAAATTTTGAGATAGATTTTGCATCGTCGCGCTTTGCCAATCGCTTTCCAGCTTCATCGCGGATTAACGGGTGGTGCATATAGGTGGGTGTTACGAGCCCTAGTAACTGTTGGAGCACAACATGGATTGGAGTGGTAGATTTTAAATCTGCGCCACGTACAACATGAGTGATGCCCTGAGCTGCGTCATCCAGCACCACTGCCAAATGATAAGCAGCCTCTAAATTCTTTCTGGATATCACAATATCTCCAATTCTATCAATAATATATTGGGTGTTTGTTATGTGAATTAGAGGGGGGCTTTGTAATGAAGTTAGCTCCATAAACCTAACTGAACTTCTACTATTTAGGGCCACCGCCATATTAAGCC
>JAVLEV010000139.1:1635-5468 GCA_031920365.1 Planktomarina sp.
AGCCAGTCTAAGTCATCAAGTATCTGTGCTACCCAAACCGCTCGCGAACGGCTTTGATCAATATCTTCAATACGGAGTAAAAATTCACCACCCTGTGCGCGAGCAAAGTCATGCGCAGTTATAGCTGAATAGGCATGTCCAAGGTGCAGTGGACCTGTAGGCGAGGGTGCAAAGCGGGTGCGGATCACAAGCGTTTCAACACGATAACACCGGAACCTATCTTCTGCTTTTGTAAATGTGGACTACATTGTGGGCATATTACCAAAATACAGCCTAGGGCTATTTTACTCTCTAAAACATGATCATAGGAGCCCTCCGCTGATGTAGGGTCGTTAAAGCACAGTGCGATAAGCCCTGTAGTAGCTAGGTGGTCAATTATCATACTGGGTGTTTCAGGTGGGGCTGCCCCTAGGGATACGACACTGGTTGCCACAATCACATCGTATTTCCTTGGACTACCCCGGCCATCTTACCAGGCTGGCCTTGCCAGAGTTTTTGATAAATGCAGACTACTCTGCGACTTGCTTAGCATTGATGGTGATATGTCTAGGCCATCAAGCTTTGTAAACCCAACTTTCCTCAACGCTAGGCCTGATAACCCCGTACCACAACCAAAATCTAAAATACGACTTTTGGGACTAACTGACTTTGCTAGTGCGCGGCAA
The DNA here is from genome assembly GCA_031920365.1 of Planktomarina sp. GTDB lineage: Bacteria > Pseudomonadota > Alphaproteobacteria > Rhodobacterales > Rhodobacteraceae > Planktomarina. Next base: position 2,301 of record JAVLEV010000139.1, read on the forward strand.
TGCAGCTTGGCGTTCCATAACCATATTTTGCCAAGGAATCATTAAAGCTTGCAGCCCAATCAGCATGGATTTCCAATATCTCTTTAACAGGTTGGGCCACCCAAAGTGGAAGCTTTATCTGAAGTTTGGTTTCTTTACACATAGCGACAGACTACGTTTTGCAGTAATTTTATCAAGCAGTTTACAGCGCCAGCCACTTCAAGAAGTTTTTCTTGGCCCTGTCTGTATAACCTTTATACCGCTCCTTGCGTCGTTTACGACCACCTTTGACCGTGTCTATGGGTGGAAAGAGACCAAAGTTTACGTTCATCGGTTGGAATGTTTTAGCATCTGCTCCGCCAGTGATATGTGATAGCAAAGCGCCACAGCCGGTGTCGTCGTCTGGTGGTGGCAATTTTTGGCCCAGTATCTCAGCGGCTGCCATACGGCCTGCGACCATGCCCATAGCTGCACTTTCCACGTAACCTTCAACACCAGTAATTTGCCCTGCAAAGCGAATATTAGGCTTTGTTTTTAGTTGCATCTGGCTATTAATTAAGGTCGGAGAATTAATAAAAGAGTTCCGATGAATTCCACCCAACCGCGCAAAATCCACATCGGCAAGCCCAGGTATCATACGCAAAACTTCTTTTTGAGATCGATATTTCATTTTTGTTTGAAAACCAACAATGTTGAAAAGTGTGCCTAAAGCGTTGTCACGCCGCAGTTGCACCACCGCATAGGGTTTGTTTTCTGGATCATGAGTATTAGTCAGTCCAACCGGTTTCATAGGTCCAAACCGGAGGGTTTCACGCCCACGTTCAGCCATTACTTCAATAGGCAGGCAGCCGTCGAAATACCCAGCTGTCTCACCCGGTTTAAACTCTGTTTTTTCTGCAGATAGAAGCGCATCTATAAATTCTTCATACTGAATTTTAGTCATTGGGCAGTTTAAATAGGCTGTGCGCTCATTCTCGGTGTCGCCCTTATCATAACGCGACTGCATCCATGCCATTTTCATGTCAATGCTGTCAGCATAGATGATGGGCGCAATAGCATCAAAAAATGCTAATGCTTCAGTCCCTGTTTCTGCCTGAATTGACTCTGCCAAAGCGCTTGAAGTTAAAGGACCAGTCGCAACTATCCAATGCCCCTGGTCTGGTAGGTGGGTGATTTCATCATAACTTACTTCAATTAGCGGATGCGCTTCAATGGCCGCAGTAACGCTTTTGGCATAGGGTTCGCGGTCCACGGCCAACGCACCACCCGCGGGAATACGGTGCTTATCTGCTGTCGCCATAATCAGGCTATTGGATGCTCGCATCTCCCAATGTACTAAACCTACGGCGTTATGCTCATCATCATCGGATCGAAAGGAATTGGAGCAGACCATTTCTCCAAGGTCGCCAGTTTGGTGGGCAAAAGTTTCTACTTTAGGCCGCATCTCATGAATGGTGACTGGCACATTAAGCCGAGCCGCCTGCCAAGCCGCTTCGCACCCTGCCATGCCACCGCCAATTATGTTTAATCTTTGTATCATAAACTGCGATGTAGTGCCGTTATCTTAGGAAGGGAAGGGATTAGTCTTGCGACCAATTAGGATCGCGCTTTTCAATAAATGCTGCAATCCCTTCTTTTGTATCTAAATTGAGCATGTTTTCCACCATAACGTTACCTGTGTAAGCGTAGGCTTGCTCTAATGGCATTTGTATTTGCTGATAGTAGGCTGTCTTTCCAGTTTTTACAGCAGACTTCAGCTTGGTAGCGATTAGTTCTGCTAACGCTTGCGTTGCGGCATCCAGATCTGCCTCCCGCACCACACGGTTAATCAGGCCAGCGTGTTTGGCTTCAGAGGCTTCCATAAACTCACCAGTCACCAACATCTCAAATGCCCGCTTGCTATGTATGTTGCGTGTTAGAGCTACCATCGGAGTCGAACAAAATAACCCAATATTTACACCATTTACACCAAAGCAACTACCTTCAGCAGCAACGGCAAGGTCACAACTTGCAACCAGCTGACAACCAGCCGCAGTAGCAATACCGTGCACCTTAGCAATTACTGGTTGAGGTATCTTTTGTATACTTTGCATCAATGTTGCGCAGCGATTAAATAGATCTTTAAACGACTCGGCCCCACCATCCTCAGATTCGCGTGCAGCTGTCATTTGTTTGAGGTCATGCCCCGCGCAGAATGCCTTGCCAGCCCCCGAAAGTACAACTGCACGAACTGATTGGTCGTTGTGTAGGCCGTCAAAGGTAGTTTGAAGGGCTGATAACATCTCATCAGATAGGGCATTAAGTCTGTCTGGCGCATTCATAATGAGATAGGCAACCGCATTAGAGTCAGTGCGTTCTAATATTGCCATCTTGCCCTCCAGCGGCTTCAAGGACAACATAAGCATAATGGGGGAAGATCAACAATGGCACTTAAAATGGACGTGGCGGCACTCAGCGAATTCTTAAATAAATTTTTCCCTCAAGTATCAGGTGAATTTGATATCAAAAAATTAGAGGAAAATTATTTAGAAGTGGTACTAAAGATTGAGGATAAGCATTTGAGGCCTGGTGGTACAGTCTCTGGCCCGTCGATGTTTGCGCTGGCGGATGTTGCAGCGTATTTAAATGTCCTGTCGATGGTAGGGCCAAAAGCTTTGGCAGTCACAACCAACTGTGGGATTGATTTCATGCGAAGGCCATTGGCTAACTCTGATTTAATTGCCAAAAGTCAGATTGTTAAATTGGGACGTTCCTTGGCGGTGACGCAATGTTTAATGTACTCAGTTGGAGATTCGAAACCTGTGGCCCGCGCAAATCTCACCTATTCCTTACCATAGGTCTATATTTACTTAACCTCTTGAGGTATTATAGTACCATAATTTCAAAGTACTGTTATTAAACGTTTTTATTAATATTATGTATATTGACGCGCCCTAACGAACGTCTATAACTGCATCCATATTAATATCGATTGGCGTAAAAAATGAAAACCTTCTCTGCAACCCCTGCAGATATCGAAAAAAAATGGATCCTAATTGACGCTGAAGGCGTTGTTTTAGGTCGTTTGGCCTCGATTATTGCAGTACGACTGCGTGGCAAACACAAAGCCACGTTTACACCGCACATGGATATGGGCGACAATGTAATCGTTATAAACGCTGAAAAAGTTCAGTTAACGGGTAACAAACG
>JAVLEV010000140.1:0-5411 GCA_031920365.1 Planktomarina sp.
TTTCTATGAAGGCGGACATGCCCTCTTTTTGGTCATCAGTTGCAAACATGGAGTGAAAAACTCGTCGCTCAAATAGCAGTCCTTCTGCCAATGTCGTCTCGTAAGATCTATTCACAGAATTTTTTGCAGCCATAGTGGATATTTGCGAACTTTCAGAAATTTTAGCAGCCACCTCTAGAGCGACCTCCATCAGGCGCTTGACTGGCACAACTCGACTGACCAATCCAGATCTTTCGGCTTCTTCGGCATCCATGAAGCGCCCAGTCAAATTCATGTCCATCGACTTAGACTTACCTACAAAGCGAGTGAGTCGCTGCGTACCGCCGATGCCTGCTATCACGCCAAGGTTAATTTCAGGCTGTCCAAACTTTGCATTTTCAGCAGCAATGATAAAATCGCACATCATCGCTAGCTCACAGCCACCACCCAGCGCATAACCCGAAACTGCCGCTATAATAGGCTTTTTTGCATCTTGAATTGGCATCATACTAGCGCCAAAAAGATCACCACCAACAACTTCAACAAAGGTTTTGTCCACCATTTCGGTAATATCAGCGCCAGCAGCAAAAGCTTTTTCGGACCCCGTTATGATAGTACAACGCACCTTGTCGTTGGTCTCAACCTGAGTTACCGCATCACCTAATTCAGCAACTAGTTGGCTATTTAAAGCATTAAGAGCTGTCGGACGATTCAATTTAATTACGCAAACATGGTCTGCAATTTCGACAATAATAGTTTCATAAGCCATACTGGGACCCTGAATTGTTTCTCTAAGATTCCAATGCCTATCAGGTTCGCATTCGATAGCAAGTTATCTTTGACAGTTGGTACAATAGAAACTGGATCGGCCCGCTTGAATAATACGTGTAACAACCTCTCGGCAGCCACCAGTTAGACAGGGCAAACCCTCACGATCATAAACTTGGAAATTATGTTGAAAATAGCCTAATTGGCCACCAGTTTGACGATAATCTTTAAGGCTCGATCCCCCAGCCAAGATAGCTGCCTCAAGAACCTCTTTTATCGTGGGGAAAATCTTCCTAATACACGCCTTAGAAAGGTCACCCGCTTTTTTCATAGGAGAGATTTTAGAGCGGTAAAGTATCTCACAGACATAAATATTGCCAAGACCTGCAATGTTTCTTTGATCTAAGAGAGCAGATTTTATAGGCGTTTTTTTTCCTTTAAAAACCGAAGAAAGATAGACTTCATCAAAAGAATTACCCAATGGCTCCGGCCCAAGTGATGCCAAGAGCTTGTGTTGCTCCACAGCAGACGTAGGTGCCAAATCCATCGTACCAAAGCGGCGGGCATCATTGAAAGTGATGCGAGCATTATTTTCCATATGAAGAACGACGTGATCATGTTTTTCTGGCGCAGGGTGCTCCAGAAGAAATCCGCCGAGCTGAGTACCTGACACTAACATCCGACCAGACATTCCGAGGTGCACAATCAATGTTTCATCCGAATCCAAATCAGCGAGGATATATTTTGACCGACGGCGCAATCCAATAACACGTGCGCCTGTCAAGCGCTCTGCCATTTTAAGTGGGAAAGGCCAGCGCAAATCAAGCCGGTTAACCTCTGCCTTAACTATTAGTTGATTTTGCATAGCTGGTTCCAACCCGCGGCGGACTGTCTCAACCTCTGGTAATTCAGGCATCTAAGCGGTTCCTTATTGTAGTTCACATTGTAACAGCCGTTTGGCACATTATAAGGGGGGTCTGTAAACACAAAAGGGCCCGTCCCATGCAAGACAATGCTGAGCAAATAACACACTTTGGTTTTCAAACCGTTCCTGAATCCGAAAAGGTTAGCAAAGTGCAGAACGTTTTCACTTCTGTCGCTAGCAAATACGATATCATGAACGATGTTATGAGCATGGGTGTTCATCGAATCTGGAAAGAGGCTATGATGGATTGGTTGGCCCCAAGACCTGGACAAAAGCTACTTGATGTTGCGGGCGGCACCGGTGACATTAGCTTTAAATTTATTAAGCGCTCAGGTGCTGCACACTCAACAGTACTTGATATAACTGAAAATATGCTTCTTGAAGGCCGCAAGCGCGCGGAAGCGAATCAACTAGTGGACAGCTTAAATTGGATAGTAGGTGACGCAATGTCCCTCCCCTTTGCTGATAACAGTTTTGATGTTTACACTATTAGCTTTGGTATTCGTAACGTCACGCAACCCCAGATAGCGCTAGATGAAGCTTTTCGAGTTTTGCGGCCTGGCGGTCGTTTGATGGTGTTAGAGTTCAGTCAAATTCCAGTACCATTAGCGCAAAAAGCCTACGATCTTTATTCGTTCAATGTTATTCCGGTTATGGGTAAATTGGTCACAAATGATCGCGATAGCTACCAATATTTAGTCGAATCGATTCGCAAGTTCCCGGATCAAGAAACCTTTCTTAGTATGGTGCAACAATCAGGATTTGAAAATGCCTCCTATCGGAACCTATCGTTTGGTATTGCCGTACTACATTCAGGTTGGAAAATTTAGATGCGCGGTCCACACAATATATTTCGTTTGATACGTACAGGCGCGACACTAGAGCGCACAGGCGCAATGAATGTAATTTTAGATGCGTATAATGCGCCTTGGGCGGTGCGCATTGGAGCCAAAGTTTTGGGGTGGCCGTTTCAATTTCTTGGCTACAAAGGTGATACAACCATGCCACCGGCAACTAGGGCGCTGACAGCCTTGGGCCCTGCATATATCAAATTCGGCCAAATCCTATCAACACGCCCTGATGTAGTTGGCGACGTATTGGCAGTTCAGATGCGGGTACTCCAAGATAAGCTTCCCCCTTTTTCCATGGATGCTGCTAAAAAGACGATTGAGGCTGAGCTAAAACAGCCCTTGGGTGAGATTTTTAGCGAATTCAGTGCACCCGTTGCAGCCGCATCCATAGCACAGGTTCACCGTGGTAAGCTTGTCTCTGACGGCTCTGATGTCGCAGTCAAAGTGCTTCGTCCTGGAATTGAAAAGGCCTTTCGCCGCGATATTGATGCTTTTTACTTTGCTGCGAGAATGATAGAAACCTTAGCGCCCAGCGCACGACGGCTGCGACCTTTGGATGTGATAGCCCATTTTGAAGGTGTTGTGATGGGTGAGCTAGATCTCAGGTTGGAAAGCAGTGCAGCAGGTGAATTTGCGGCCAACACAGAGGCCGACATTGGTTTCCAATTGCCAAAAATTAAGTGGAATATGTCAGGCAGAAATGTCATGACAATGGACTGGGCCGAAGGTATCTCAGCCGGAGACAATGAAGCCTTAGATGCTGCAGGCCATGATCGTAAGAAAATTGGCGAGCGGATATTACAATTATTTTTATCCCACGCGCTTCGAGATGGATTTTTTCACGCTGATCTACATCAGGGAAACATCAAAGTTGCAGCTAATGGCGATGTAGTTGCCTATGATTTTGGCATCATGGGGCGCATCGATGAATACACCCGCAGAGTCTATGCTGAAATCCTTTTTGGCTTCATTCGCCGTGACTACAAGCGCGTGGCTGAGGTACATTTTGAAGCTGGTTACGTACCTGCCGATAAAGATGTGGATGAATTTGCTCGCGCTTTAAGGGCAGTGGGTGAACCTATTTTTGGAATGGACGCCACCCAGATCAGTATGGGAAGGGTTTTGACATACCTTTTTGATGTTACCGAACAGTTTGGTATGGAAACCCGCACTGAGCTAATTTTATTACAGCGCACTATGGTTGTAGTAGAAGGCGTGGCACGTAGCTTATATCCCCAAATTAATATTTGGGAGGTGGCCCACCCAATTGTTGAAGATTACATCAAACAGAGCATTGGCCCTAAAGCGCTGATGAAGGATCTGTTAAAAACTGCGCGTATATTGTCACGCTTTGGTCCTAAACTCCCACAATTAGCGGAAACTGCGTTAATCAGCTCTTACAACGCATCTCAACAAGGCCCTAAACATTCAGATCATATAAAGCGTTGGGTTTTTCTTGCACTTATTTTGGGCCTATTTGTTGGATGGATAACTGCACAGATTCTTTAAATGTTCAGTAACTATTGTATCGATAAGCAAGATAGTAATTGACCTACATCGGATGTATCACATTTAAAGTGAGAAAAACTCTCAGTGAGCTTAAAAGGAATACACATGCAACGTACCCTATTTGGCACAGATGGTGTGCGCGGAACTGCTAATACTTTCCCTATGACTTCTGAAACAGCATTAAGGCTGGCAGCAGCGGCGGGGAGGTACTTTCGACAAGACAAGGCGCAAGGCCACAGAGTTGTTATTGGCAAAGATACCCGGCGATCCGGTTATATGATTGAAAACGCTTTGACCGCCGGGTTTTTATCTACTGGAATGGACGTAGTGCTTCTGGGCCCTATACCCACACCAGCGGTTGGCATGCTTACACATTCTATGCGTGCAGATGTTGGCGTGATGGTTTCAGCCAGCCACAACCCACATCACGATAATGGAATTAAGTTTTTTGGACCTGACGGCTATAAGCTTTCAGATGCCGCCGAAGCAGAAATTGAAGCTCTTTTTCGTACTGATATTAATCTTTGCCTCCCTGATAATATCGGCCGTGCAAGCCGTATTGAGAGCGCAACTGGACGTTATGTTGAAGCCGCCAAATCCAGCTTTCCAACCGGGAAGCGCTTGGATGGCCTAAAAGTCGTCGTTGACTGCGCCAATGGCGCAGCCTACCGAGCTGCCCCAGAAGTGCTCTGGGAATTAGGCGCAGAGGTTTTTCCCATTGGGGTCCAACCCAATGGCTACAATATCAACAAGAATGTTGGATCTACATCTCCACAGGCAGCAGTAGCCGCCGTTTTAGAGCACGGAGCAGATCTAGGGATTTGCTTGGACGGTGATGCTGACCGGATCGCAATCATAGATGAAAAAGGCCATATTGCTGATGGAGATCAAATTATGGGCCTAATTGCAGCACGTTGGGCAAAATCTGGCAATTTGCGTGGTGGCGCTTTGGTGGCAACAGTTATGTCAAACCTTGGGTTAGAACGTTGGTTGGAATGTCAGGGTGTCGGCATGCATCGTACAGCGGTGGGCGATCGTTATGTGGTGGATGCAATGCGCCAAGGTGGTTATAATCTAGGGGGTGAACAATCAGGCCATATCATTATGAGCGATTACGCCACAACTGGCGATGGTTTACTTGCAGGACTTCAATTTTTAGCTGCCATGGTTGAAACCAGTCGTTTAGCAAGCGAACTGACAAGAGTATTTACCCCATGCCCGCAAGTTTTAAAAAATATTCAGTTTACAGCAGGCAACGCTCCACTCGAAGAAACCACAGTGCAAGCTGTTATAAAAAACGCTGAAACAGCTTTAGCCGGCAAGGGCCGTTTACTTATTCGTAAATCAGGCACTGAACCATTAATACGCATCATGGTCGA
>JAVLEV010000141.1:0-5344 GCA_031920365.1 Planktomarina sp.
GATCGTCTGTAAAGATCATATACAATGGATAATCCAAAAGCGGTCAGCTGAACCCCTGCACCGCGGGGTATGGCGAGGTCAGTCTTACACGACCGCCCGAAATAGCTTGGTCAGGCTCTGTGCAAGCCGAGGTTTAATCTCAGACCCAATTGCACGGGCAACCTTGGACGCGCTGCCAGAACAACTCAGCGGAATATACAAAAAATAAGCCCACGGCGCGATGACCGTGGGCAAGCTTGGCGTGTAATGTAGGTGTTACCGTCATAGTATAGCAAAACAGTCAATGCGCCTCAAGTATTGAGGTATCAAAATGGCAGCACCCTGCAAGATTGAGCTTGTTGCTCAAAAGATGGGTCTTACCCCGTCAAACAAAAAACAAGATGAGTGGCGCTTTGGGAGCAAAGGGTCTCTTGCACTGGATTTGAAAAATGATTGTTTTTACGATCATGAGGCCAAAATTGGCGGTGGAGTGTTTCAATTTGTGATTCACAATCGAGAAGCCAGAAATGAGCAAGAGGCCGCCCAATACCTGAAAGACTGCGGCCTTCTCTGTGACGATCCCAGTTCAAACAACAAAGCATTAATTGAACTGCGTCACCACATTTATGCCGATGAAGCTGGCAATTGGCTGCGCAAGTCTACCAAGTTTTCAAACGGTAGTTGGCGACAATATCGTTGGGAAAATGAACAATGGAAACCAAAAGTCGACGGTGTTCGCAATGTACCCTACGGGCTTGATCGACTGAGCGAAGATTACTCAGACAAGATCTGTTTTGTGTTCGAAGGCGAAAAGGATGTCGAACGTGCTTGGTGTAATGGTCTACTGGCAACCTGCAATGTTGGGGGGGCAACTAATTGGAAAGATGAACTTAACCAGCATCTTAGTGGTCGCACAGTATGCATCGTACCTGACAATGATGAGGCTGGAGAGATGCATGCTAAGAAGGTTCATGCATCGCTGTGCAAAGCGGGTATCGATTGCTTCGTCTTTTGGGATTACCAAAAAGGCCTGCCTCCAAAGGGTGATTTTTCTGACTGGATGGATCTCAACAATAACGCGGGTGATAAATTCCTAGCTCTGGCCGAAAATGCAGCCAAAGCACCACGACAGGTTGAGACACAGTTTTTTAATAAATTCAATATTAAGGACGCGTCAGAACTTGCAGTGATGGAGTTCCCACCTTTGACATTTCTTTGTCATAAAATTCTGCCAAGTGTTGGTCTCGCCATGTTGGGTGGACCACCCAAAGCAGGTAAATCATGGCAGGTACTGTGTATGGCACAAGAAATGATCCACCAAGGGAATACAGTGTATTACATTGCCGCAGAGGACAATCACCGTCGTTTAAACGATCGTATATCAAAGGCCTTCATGGCACCACCCAAACAACTGAAGTGCCACGCTGGATTATCGCAGGAACACCCAATTCCCAGAGGTGAGGACGCATTAACATATTTGCGCGAAATCCACGCGACCATGAAGCCATCCTGCATTATAATTGATACCGTTTCCAGTGTGCTGAACCCTAGCGGTAACTTCAAAAATTACGATGTAACTGTTGCTGAATACGAGGCGCTACGCAAACTGGCGTCAGAGTTGAAGATTGCCATACTTGTTGTGCATCACACAAAGAAGAAATCTGAAGTCAGCCAGTCACCACTAGAGCAAATACTAGGCAGCACCGGGATTACCGCTACGGTGGAGACTATAATGGTCATGGAAAATGTCACTGGCAGTATGGACCGCAAACTACATCTGACCGGCAAGGATGTGGAACAGGACGAGTTTTACCTGCGTTGGAACGGACACGGTTTTGATTTTGAAGAAGATGTAGTGCAAGCATCACTTGGCCCGGCGCAAAAGGAAGTCTTGCAGTTCATCAAGCAGAACCCACGTAGTCCGCAAAAAGCCATTGTCGTTGGCTTGGGTAAAGATCAGGGTCAGGTTTCCAAGATACTTGATCAACTGATTGAATACGATTTGGCAATCAAGATCGGTGAAGGATACGCGGCAAGGTAGGTGTCATATGTGTCATAACTGTCATATTGGGACTCAAATATGATATACATGATATGCTAATATTATGTTATGATAGATATGACAGTTATGACATATATGACAGTCACTTTGCTCGTTGTATCTATGTCGGGCAAACATATTTTGGCGCCTATGATCAGCTTATCGGGTTGTCCTAATTTAGTAGAGCATCGCTTAAACGCACCAGTCAGAGCGGCAAGGCCCAAGTCGCCGCTGGCATAGATGTAATTATCTTATTGATTGCCGCGACGCTCTTTCAGCCTCGTCAGCGCGCAAGTCGTGGTGCGTAGCTGGCTAGTCTTTTGCGGTCTGGGCATCAACACTAACTATCAGGCGCTTTAAATCCCCGCAGCCGGATCTTTCACAAACAATACCTTCAGTCCGCTCATATTATCTTGGTATGCTCAACTTTCTTCCAATATTCCTGTTCTTCCGACACTCAATCTATTTTCAATCAGTGAATGCCTAATTCCAGATAGGGTTTATGCCCATAACAGGGGCGCCCAATAATTAGGGGGGTGGGGTCTGGATTCCCCAAAAACGTGGATTAGGTCCGATAATGGTGATTATGTTAAATTTTCAGCACAACATGTGGGAATTTTTTCCGAAATCCAGCCCAAGTTCCAGCACAGCTAATCTCAATCAACATAGTGTACCCATTGCTGCAGCGCAGAGTAATTCCCTCGCGCGCGTAGGTAGGTCGCTTTGGATGGGCCCTATACAGGTTTTACGGCCATACAAGTCTATCTGCTAAGGAGTTCAAATTGGTCGCGACACCAACACTAAAGGGCTTGTGGCGGCGAACGTTTGACCGCCTTTAGAGGGCCACTTACAAGCACAATGGCCGCTGTAGACTCCACAGAGGCCTGTCCACCGGCGCAAGGACTCAGCAGGGCTTACAGCGCATCTCAGAGGCTAATCTTAAGCACGGTCGGCAGACAAAAGAGAAGCTAGCTGCCCAGCGCCACGCGGCGGAACTCGGGTTATGGGTGAGCTAAAGCGGATTGAACAGCAAATCGTGGACGTGGGGTTGATGCCAACGGTTGATTAAACTCGCCTGTCGTGTTCCCGTTCACGAAACCCTTGATGGAGGCATGTTTTGTATAGCATTTTGCGGGTGCTAGCGAAAGCGGTTTGTGGTGTTCTGACGGTGAATAATTGAACGGCTTCATTACGATTGAATAAGCTAATGCTCAGTATTTTGCGTATATTGGCAACCATAAAGACTGCCGCAGAATTAGCTGGGATACCTAATAATTAATCAAAATATATTTTAAAAAATTTTACGCAACGTTACACTTTTAACTAACTCAAAGTTTGGTGTTAACTTGTATTTTAACTTTGATGAAGGAAATCAAAATATGAATCTTAACTTAAAGGCTTTGGCAATCATAATGGCTAGCGTGTCATTTGCACCTGCAGCTTTTGCAGTAAATCACGATGAAACTTTTCCTAGAATGCTCGAAATGGTCACGAGCGCATCCCCAGTGGAACTAGAAGGGATCAAGGATGGGTTCTGTAAAGGCCAACTGGCGGCCACAATGACTGCGTCTGACATCAGGGGTAGGGCAGCAGAACTAGCCACTGACGATTTTACTGAACAGCAAATTTTCGATTTAGCTGGAGTTGTAGCTGTTCAATTTTCGACAGTTTACGCTAACATCTGCAAGTGATGTAAAATTTAATTGGGACCAACAGCTTCAATTAAATTGATGCCTCACTAGAAAACACCGCGGACGGTGCATTATCTACTGTCCGCGCGTTAGGGACGCAAGATCGAAGCTTTCCTTACTGAGATAAAATCAATTGCGCTCGTGTACCCTCGTTGGCTTAGTGCGGGGCATTTTAATAACATCCACACCTGCGTCTAGCTCAGTCTGCAAATCAGCGGTTGTCGCAATTTTTCACCAATCATTATAACACAGCCAGCCATGATCAGCCCTCACCTGCGAAGCGATGGTCAACATCAATGCTATTAGTGCGGCGCGCATGGCTTGTTACCTCTTACGTTACTCGGCTGAGATGCTAGCAGACCCAGCGCTTAGCTCAACAAATATGTTCAGGACAAACTGGCGGCTGAATTGGGCCTGCCGGTGTTTGTCACAATGCCTAATATCAGGCAACTTACCCAAGGGTTCCAGTCGGCCCACAAAATGGCACTAGCGTCACCGGTTAGAGTTAGCCATAGATCAGATGTACCGTTCCAGTCGGCCCACAAAATGGCACTAGCGTCACCAAGGCTATAGTAGTTGTGTCTAGCCTAGCCGTTCCAGTCGGCCCACAAAATAGCACTAGCGTCACCTGACATCTTGTAAGCCCCTAGAATCTATTGCCATTTTGAGGACTGAGGCCGGTTGAAAACAACTACCGCTGGCCTTTGTCGTTGCCAAATCAGTCGGTTTTTTGGAAATAATTCCCAAAGCCGTAGATTTGCTAGGCGACTTATGACGACCCAGAACAGCCGCCGATGGATTTGCACGTTTTAAGATATTCTTTGCCGCATTTACGTCGGCATTGTCTTGGTGGTTACACTTCTCGCATACAAACTGGTCTTGCTTTTTACGATTGACAGCCGATTTGTGGCCGCATTTAAAACAGGTTTGAGATGTGTATTTCGGATCAACAGCTTTTACAGTCGAGCCGGATTTTTCAGACTTATACTCCAACTGTTCTCTGATTTTATACATCGAGACATTTAGTATCGCCCTGTTCAGGCCAGCCTTTTGCTTGACCTTTTTACCGGGGGTTTCAGCATCACCCTTTGCGCTGCCCGTCATGTTTTTCAGCTTCAAGTCTTCGATGGCGACATAGCTGAAACGTCTAGTCAACTCAGTGGTGATTACATGCGTTCTTGCGGTGCGCCTACGGGCTTGCTTGCGCTTTATGTCGGCCAAATGCTGCTTGGTTTGCTTGCGCCTCTGCGACCCTCTTTTGGCCCGAGATAGACGTTTCTGAACTTTCCGTGCCTTTTGCTCCAGTGCCTCAAGACCTATGTCTGGCGCAATTGACTCGCCATTAGATAGGCAAACTGGCAGCTTAACGCCAAGGTCTAATCCAATGGCTGCGCCTTTATGCTTTATGACTTTGAACTCATGTTTAGTCACAAGGATGACGTAAAACTCTTGGCCCTCACGGATGACTTCAACTGTCTTTGGGTCGCCATAGAACTTGCGGTGACGTTTGTATTTCACTCGCCCTAATTTAGGAAAAGTCACACAATCTTGACCAAAGACAACCTTGGGCCTTGTTACAGAGGCACCGTCAATTATCTTTCTCTGCCAAGCCTTGAACGATATAGAGTTGTTT
>JAVLEV010000142.1:0-5329 GCA_031920365.1 Planktomarina sp.
CTATCTCGACACGTTGGGCTTAATAGGCGCAGTTTCAGCGCAGTATGTATTTATGCCAGACAAATACTTATTCGCCACAGGGGCCAGCGTCGGGTCATTTGTTTTTTTCTTTGGCCTTGGTTACGGCGCACGGTCACTTGCACCCATTATGCAATCCAGTGAGGCTTGGCGAATTTTAGATGTTTGTGTCGGAATAACAATGTGGATAATTGCAGCCCTACTCTTAATCTCGTAGTGCGACAAAAAAAAACGCCAGCGCTAGGCTGGCGTCAAGTTATTGAGGCAGGTTTCATACAGGCAAGAAACCCATCGAGCAGTAATAGTCATATAAACAATCTTTTCCCCCACTCCAAGCTTAAAGTTTGAAAAAATTTAATTCTCCCTGTATTCTTTTTTATAATAGCTCAAAATCCGAAGGACATAATTAGCATGACACATCAGGTCAGTTTTATTGGTAAAATTTATGCAGCTGTATTGATAGGTATTTTAATGCCACTTGGGGTTGCAGAAGCTGGGCCAAAACACGGCATAGCTATGTATGGTGAACCTGCTCTACCACACGATTTTGTGTCTTTACCCTATGCTAACCCCAATGCGCCAAAAGGTGGAACCGTAGTATCAGCAGAAGGTGGGACCTTCACATCACTCAATCCACACGTCCGCAAAGGCAATGTGCCCTGGCAGCTAAGGTTTCTGGCTTATGAGAGCTTAATGGGCCGATCTTATGATGAACCATTCAGCCTTTATGGCCTATTAGCCGAGTCAATTGAAACTGACGAGACACGCCGATGGGTTGAATTTTCAATACATCCTGACGCCCGATTCTCTGATGGTAGCCGAGTCACTGTTGAAGACATTATTTGGTCCTATGAAACTTTGGGAACCGTTGGGCATCCTCGTTATCACGGCCTATGGAAAAAGATCGAAACTATAACCCAAACAGGCCCTCGCAAAGTAAAGTTTACATTTACCGCTGATGATAGGGAATTAGTACTTTTAGTGGGATTACGTCCTATTTTAAAAAAGGCCCAATGGGATGATAAAGACTTCCAGAACTCTGGTTTGACAGAAATTCCAATTTCCAGCGCACCGTATACTATTTCTGAATTCGATCCTGGTAATTTTGTACGCCTGTCCCGAAACCCTAACTACTGGGGCAGAGATATTAGCTTCCGTCGTGGAACAAATAATTTTGATGAAATACGTTTAGATTTCTACGCTGATGGTTCAGTGCAGTTTGAGGCATTTAAAGCTGGGGAGTCTTCTTCTTTTCGTGAACTAAATGCTGAGCGTTGGGAAAATTCATACGATTTTGATGCGGTTAGTGATGGTGATGTTATAAAATCTGTTATACCTCATCAGCGCCCAAGTGGTATCACTGGCTTCGTCATGAACACACGCCTACCCAAATTCAACGACTGGCGGGTACGCGAAGCATTAATTGCAGCATTTAATTTTGAGTTTATCAACCAAGCGAATACTGGTGGCCGTCAAAACCGGATTACCTCCTATTATTCCAATTCTGTATTGTCGATGAAACCAGGGCCTGCCAGCGGGCGTGAGCTTGAGTTTCTAGCGCCACATAAAGCGAACCTTTTACCAGGAACTTTGGAAGGTTATTCGCTACCAAAATCAGATGGTACGGCGAGAAACCGCAAGAATATCCGGCGGGCTGATGAACTTCTAAATCAGGCGGGCTGGACGGTCCAAGATGGTTTGCGCCGCAATGACCAGGGACAGGCGTTTGAAATAGTTACTGTCTTAAAGCAAGGTGATACTGAAAGTCAGTCTATGATGGATATCTACCAGCAAGCGCTGGAACGTTTAGGTATAAAGCTTTCATCCGAAGTTTTAGACTCCGCTCAATATAAAGAACGCACACAAATCTATGATTTTGATATGGCTTATTACCGCCGCGGCCTATCGTTAAGTCCAGGAAACGAGCAGATGCTGTATTGGGGTGCAGATGGGATTAAAAAGCCAGGCACACGAAATTGGATGGGAATGAACTCACCAGCTGCTGAGGACATGATTAATCGACTTGTTAGCTCTAAAAGTCATGATGACTTTCTCGCCGCGGCCCGGGCCCTTGACAGGGTTTTAATTGCTGGACGTTATGTTATCCCAATCCATACTAACGCTATTAGCCGTTTGGCTCATGTGAAAGAAATCAAGTATCCGGAACGTCTGCCAATGTATGGCGATTGGATTGGATTTTTGCCGGATGTTTGGTGGTATGATACAAAATAATATTATGGTTAAAACTGTCATGAAGTTGTTACAGAAAGCTGATTTTTAGGCTCAAATTTATTAGCTATGACCGGTGAGTCATTAGACACAGTACAGGGCATTGGAGAGCCAATGAGACGTTTATTTTTAGCCGAGTTTATTGGAACAGCCCTATTGCTTATAAGCGTTGTCGGTAGTGGCATAATGGGTGAAACACTTGCAAATGGAAATGTAGCCATTGCGTTGCTCGCCAATGCGATTGCTACTGGCTGCATGCTTTATTGCATCATCAGTTTGTTTGGACCGATTTCTGGCGCACATTTTAATCCCATTGTAACCTTAGCTTTTTTACTGCGAGGTGAGATGGCGGCGAACACAGCCATTTTTTTTATATTATCTCAGCTAGTGGGCGGTGTCTGTGGAGTTTGGTTCGCGCATTTAATGTTTGACCAGCCAATTCTGCAGATTTCCCAAACTTCGCGTAGTGGTCTCAATATATGGAGCTCAGAGGTTTTCGCTACCTTTGGTCTATTGTTGTTAGTTTTTGGGGGGCTGGCACACAATTCAAAATCAATCCCAGCAATGGTAGGAGTTTATATCACTGGGGCCTACTGGTTCACCTCTTCAACTAGCTTTGCTAACCCCGCAGTAAGCATTGCCCGCAGTTTAAGCGACACATTTTCGGGAATTTCTCCAACCCATGTACCAATGTTTATTTTATGTCAGGGAATTGGTTTGGCTATCAGTCTTATAATAATAAAAATTATATTTTCAGTCAAAACTTAGTCCTAGCTGAGAGATGTCACCCAAAGAATAGTTGCATCCTCGGAGCTGAGAGTCACTACATTATGGCCCATAGACGCATCGTAATATGCGCTGTCACCTCGGCGTAACTCAATGGGCTCATAAAATTCAGTATACAAACTTATCACGCCCGTGAGGACATATAAAAACTCTTCTCCATCATGTCGCACCCAACCCTCAAATTCATCCATAGACCTCGCACGCACCATTGCGCGGTAAGGCAACATCTGCTTTTTAGATAGATTATTTGCAAGTAGTTCATGTTCATAAGTAACCGTTACGTGACTTTGGCCTTCCCCAGCTTTTGTATGTGTCAATCGGCCATTAATTTGATTATTCACTGGCGGCGTAAATAGTTGTGGTATTGATATTTCTAAGCCAATAGCGAGTTTTTTTAACGCATCGTAAGTAGGCGACATTTGCCCATTTTCAATCTTAGATAAAGTACTGCGCGCCAACCCCGCTTTAGATGCAGCCTGTTCTAACGTCCAGTTACGTGCCTTCCTCAATTCACGCACTCTGAGACCCAAATCAAGTGGTAAGCCGTCTTCACAACTACCACTCTCACGGGCAATACGTATAATAGATGTGGAGTCAGAGTTGATCATTCATCTGGCATAGACTGCCACATGGCAGCTTGCAACCGACGCCCGATCGAGTTAGCCGAACAACATGCCGGCAATTGTAGATCTTTCACCGCCCCCCCGCTGTCCAGAACAATTCAATCTAGCTAACTATGTTTTAGAAGCCGGACATACCACTCCAGATAAAATAGCCTTGATCGTCTATGATTCCGACCGGTCACATCGGTACACTTATGCCCAACTGATACAAGCAGTTTTGGGCGCCGCTACAGGTTTCCATGATGCCGGCATACGGGCAGGTGATTGCGTCATGATGCGTATAGGCAGTACAGTAGACTTCCCGGTTACCTTTTTGGCACTAGCAGCGTTAGACGCAATACCCATGCCTACCTCTGTAGCACTCTCGCAAAGTGAGATATTGGGTTTGATCGAAACCACATTACCCGCAGCCGTGATTTTTGACCCAGCTTCACCCCTGCCAGGGTTTAGTGGGTTACAAATCGACGTCACCCAAGTTAGGGCCTTTGCCAACCACCCCCCAACAACACCAGTTATGGCCAACCCCAACCGCCCTGGTTATATTATTTTTACTTCAGGAACATCGGGACGCCCACGTGCTGTTCTGCATGCACATAGGGCCATATGGGCGCGACGCATGATGTGGGAGTGCTGGTACGATCTACGATCAAGCGACGTCATGATGCATACGGGCGCACTCAACTGGACCTATACGTTTGGCACAGGCATTTTGGATCCGTGGACTATTGGCGCCAC
Source organism: Planktomarina sp. (assembly GCA_031920365.1). Lineage (GTDB taxonomy): Bacteria > Pseudomonadota > Alphaproteobacteria > Rhodobacterales > Rhodobacteraceae > Planktomarina. The sequence goes on from JAVLEV010000142.1 coordinate 4,392, forward strand.
AGCAGTAATCCCAAGTATGCAAAGACCAGAAAGTATTTGGGATATTATGAGGGCAGAAAAGGCCACAATTTTTGCAGCAGCCCCTGGAATGTATCGCCGCCTAATTGCATCAGCAGACGCCGGTAACGTTCCCACCCTACGCCATGGGCTAAGCGCTGGTGACATATTGCCAAAAACACTTCGAGAGGCCTGGCACAAACACACAAATACACCTTTATGCGAAGCCTTTGGCATGTCGGAATGTTCCACATTTCTATCAGCATCACCAAAAGCTCCTGAGGCACTGACTGTCCAGCGCGGTCGGAGGATTGCGATTTTAGGCAAGGATGGAATAGCTACTCGCAAAAAAACTGGTTTTATTGCGGTGGATCAAAATGATCCTGGGCTAATGCTAGGCTACCTTCAAGGTGCAGGCCTTGATTTGCCTCTGCGGGATGGCTGGTTTCAAACTGAAGATCAGGCCGTAATGCACCAAGATGGAAGCTTGTCGTTTATAGGGCGCAATGGCGACATAATGAACGCTGGTGGCTATCGTGTAGCGCCAAGAGAAATTGAGAAAGTCTTCGAGCAGCTACAGGCTGTACACGAGGTCGGTGTTGCCGAAGTTGAGGTCAAACCTGATGTTTGGGTGATCGCAGCTTTTATAATTTGCGATGCCGATTTTAATGTGTCTAGACTTATGGATCTGGCGCAACAGCATCTGGCACGTTACAAACAACCGCGTATTGTGCAGCGGGTCATTAGCCTGCCACGCAATGCAAATGGCAAACTTATCCGGGCGGCCCTGCCCCAATTATGGAAATCAACGTGATGATCAAACTTGATATTATGTCCGATCCAATTTGCCCTTGGTGCTATATTGGTAAAACTCAATTGGACACGGCTCTGGCAACCCACTCAGATCATCCTTTTACCATCGAGTGGCATCCATTTCAGCT
>JAVLEV010000143.1:0-3880 GCA_031920365.1 Planktomarina sp.
TCTAAATCGTACACCCCTTCAATCGGGGCTTTAAGCGTTCCATCCATAATTTTTGAAACTACAGCCTTACTGCCTCGCATCCAATCCTTAGACCCATAGTCCATATGCCCCAAATGCATGCGGGTAAAGGTCAATGATTTCTTGACTAATTGTTCCCATAAGTTTGGAAACGGGGGCCCTTCTGCCTCACCATAGCTAATCACATGTCCAAGCGGGCGAATTACTTCAAAGCTGCGGTCAAGGATTGAGGCACCCGTTGAATCAACAATTTTGTCAACGCCACGGCCCTGAGTGAATGCCATTGCAGCAGCAGCAAAATCAGTACTAGTCCGGTCTATTACTAGGTCAGCTCCAAAATCTAATGCACGGCTTTCCTTACCTGAGGTTCCTACTGTTCCAATCACCTGCGCACCAGCCGCTTTAGCCAATTGCGTCAGGTAAAGCCCTACACCTCCACCAATGGCATGAACCAAAATTGTGTCATCAGGTTTTATTTTACTGACAGTATGCAACAAATTCCATGCAGTCATCGATTGTACGTAGAATGCAGCCGCAACGTCAAAACCCATACCATCTGGCAGATGGATCACTCGCTGAGAAGGCACAGTGCAGTACTCTGCGAAAGCACCTGCGTCCTCACTGAACCCTGCTACGCGGTCACCAATTGAGACATTATTAACGCCTGGCCCAACCGCGACCACTGTTCCCGACAACTCAAGACCCGCTACGAGCGGATAACCTTTTGGATGTGGGTAAATTCCAGAGCGCATCATAAGGTCAGCATAATTCAGACCAGCGAATGCGACTTTTACAAGGACTTCCTTTAGCCCAGCAACTGGCATTTGCACATCTTTTATAATAGTTGATTCTTCCTGACCATCTGGCTTATCAAATACAACTGCACGCATAGCTTTTCCTTTTATTTAATAAGCGAGATTATACAAAGTACCAGCTAAGACCGTTATCCCAGCTACAATGTCTTCAATAGTCGAAAACTCTTCGGGTGTATGACTGCGACCACCCTCACTGCGTACAAAAATCATCGCTATAGGGCAGATTATAGCCATCTGCTGGGCGTCATGGCCAGCTCCACTCGCCATTTTCATCGTTTTGACACCTGCTGCACTCGCAGAGAGATCTATAGCATCAATGAGGCTAGGATCGCTCAGACACGCTGGAAGATCAATTTGGACCTGTGTTTCTAAAGTTAAATTGCGGCGAGCTGCTATCTCTACCAGCATTTTTTCATGAGTTTTATATAGTAGCGTGGCTGAAGCAGGATCAGGATGTCGCGCGTCAATTGTGAAAGTGACAGACCGCGGAATGATCGCAGCTCCATTAGGATCAGATATGCATTTTCCAACAGTTGTAACTGCTGGCCGTCCAAGTTTCTGAGCATGGTTAATCACTGCAGTGACTACTTCGGCAAATCCAGCCATAGGATCCCGCCGAATATCCATTGGAAATGCGCCCGCATGATTAGAATCCCCCGTCAACGTGACTTTAGTTTGCCGAATATGAGTGATCCCGCTAACCACAGCAATCGGTAGCTCAGCATCTTCAAGAATCGGTCCCTGTTCGATGTGCAATTCTATAAACGCGGCAATATCGTTACGCTCAGCTTCTGAAATGCAGCCGGGGTCAAAACCGACCGCTTTCATTACAGCGCCAATACTCTCACCAGAAGCATCGATGATGTTATTACAGTCTTGTAGATTAATCTTGCCAACAACCGCTCGTGAGCCCCAGAAGCCGGCATTTGGAAAACGGCTTCCCTCTTCTTCACAGAATGAAACCAATTCTAAGGGCTTGCGCGGGGAGCCATATGCATCCTTTAAAGCAGTTATCGCGATCAGGGCCGAGAGCACGCCAATAGCTCCATCATAGCGACCCCCAGGACATTGACTGTCGATATGAGAGCCTGAAACGATTGCTTTGCCCCCCTCAGTTCCATCCATCCGTGCCCACAAATTTCCTGCAGCATCAAACCGAACACCAAGACCCGCATCTCGGCTCCATTCCGCTATACATTCTTGTGCTGCCACCCATTCATCTGAGAACGCCGTTCGCCAAACACCAGTGCCTGAGTGAGCGCCTATAGCTCCCAGCCTTAAGATCATCTTCTCAATCTTTTGCATATCAAATTTTTGTATATTTATTGTATTCATAATGTTCCTAAAGTGTATACTATTAATTATAACCGGTATCATCAAATATGATAACATTAAAAGGATGGCTACTGTCTTGTCCACTTTAAAGAAGTATATATTTTTTAACAAATAGTGAGTATCTTAAGTTATTTTAAGTAAATATTTAGATAGCTTCTATGCCCCATGGACATAGAAATTACTCTGATAAGGGGGCAATATCATGAAATCTATTGGAGTCGATGTAGGGGGAACCTTCACAGATCTGATCTATTTTGATCCAGAAAATGGAGATATTGGGATCCATAAAATTGCAACTACACCTGAAAATCCATCCCTCGGAGTAATCGCAGGCATAAAAGTGCTATGCAACCTAAACGATGTGAAACCTTCGGATATTGATCACGTTTTTCACGGCACCACAATTGCAACTAATGCTGTATTAGAGGGTGAAGGAGCCCGAACGGGGATGATAACAAACGACGGGTTTCGGGATGTGCTGCACATCGGCCGCCATCAGCGGGTAGAACATTATTCGATTATGCAGGAATTACCGTGGCAAAATCGTCCCCTGATCGCGCGTCGCGACCGCAAGACCGTTAGTGGACGGCTAATACCACCTACGGGAGAGCAGCTAGTACCCCTGAATGAGGCGGAGGTTCATGCCGCCGCAGTAGACCTGCTGGAATCAGGTGTTGAAGCCGTCGCCATCTGTTTTTTATTCTCTTACCTTAATCCAGCTCATGAAAACCGCGCTAAGGCCATCGTGCAGGAGGTAATGCCAGATGCGTTTGTAGCGACTTCAGCGTCTATTTCACCACAATTCCGAGAATTTGAACGTTTTACTACAACCGCATTAGCCACGTTCGTTGGACCCAAGGTCAGGGCCTATATCGCAGGACTAAATACAGCACTTCACGGCCTAGGTATAAGAGGTGATTTACGTATTATGGCTTCTAATGGAGGAGTAGCTACACCTCGCATGGTGATAGAAAATCCAGCAGTAACACTAATGTCAGGTCTTGCTGCAGGGGTTCTTGGGGGTGGTTGGATTGGTGCTCAATGTGGTCGTGAGCGCCTTATCACATTTGATATAGGGGGAACATCTGCCGACATTGGAATTTCTGTTGATGGAACTTTCGCACAGACTGATGCGCGCTCAACATCCATTTCTGGGTTCCCATTGTTGATGCCAATGCTCGACATTCACACCATCGGGGCTGGTGGTGGATCAATCGCATATGTAGATAAAGGGGGGGCATTTAGGGTTGGACCACAAAGTGCAGGGGCGGTTCCAGGACCCGCAGCTTATGGCAAGGGTGGATCACAGCCAACAGTTACAGACGCCAATCTGGTCCTTGGACGATTAGAGCCTAGTGATTTTCTAGGTGGTGATATGAAGCTAGATGCGGCAGCGTCAAATTCTGTAATCACAATATTAGCGGGTGAACTAGGCATCGATAGATTAGAAGCGGCCGAGGGTATTTTAACAATTCTAAACTCAAATATGGCCAATGCAATCCGGTCGCGCACTGTTCAAAAGGGCATTGATCCACGTAGATTTTCTTTGGTCGCAATGGGGGGCGCAGGGCCTCTACATGGCGCAGAAGTCGCCACCATGTTGCAGATACCAGAAGTGATCGTACCGCTCTATCCCGGTATTACTTCGGCTATGGGGCTTTTGACTGCAGACCTAAAATATGATGCGATCCGCACTCAGTTTCAGGTGTCGC
>JAVLEV010000143.1:3980-5317 GCA_031920365.1 Planktomarina sp.
ATGTCGACACCACTCCAATCGGGGCCTATTCCAGGCTACGTGCGCAACATAATTAAAGTACTCAAGGAACGAGGTGACACAGTTAACCATGGCGACGTAATTATGCATAACGACCCCTACGGCGGTGCCAGCCACGGACCAGATGTCGCATTCTGTGTGCCCGTTTTTTTGGATAAGAGGCTGGTCGGTTGGTCTGTTACAACAGCACATCACCTTGATATCGGCGCCCTATCACCGGGCAGTTGCGGAATTGTAGATGCGGTCGATACATACGCCGAAGGTTTGCAATTTAAAGCTATCAAAGTCTATGAGCGGGGGATAAAGAACGAAGCTGTCTGGCATATTTTACGCGCCAATATTCGCGCGCAGGATTTGGTAGTGGGTGACATGGAAGCACAAATTGAATCGTCACGGATAGGTGCAACGCGTTTTGTGGAACTAGTCCAGAATTATGGGCTAGAGGCAACTATAGCAGCATTTCATGACCTAATGGATTATTCCGAACGCTTAATGCGCAACGCAATTAGCGACTTGCCTAACGGGGACTACGCCGCCACTACTTATCTAGACGGATTTTTAGATGATCCAGACCCGTCACGTAGCAAACTACCACTAGTTGTAACGCTGAAAGTGCAAGGTGATGAGTTAATTGTAGACCTTACTGGCACTGCATCGCAACTTCCAGATAAACCAATCAACATGCCCCTAATTGGCACAGTCGATTGTGCCATATGGTTAACAATCCGATCAATTTTGTTGGACACAGTGACCTATGGGCCTATCCCACAAAATTCGGGCCTTACCCGCCCTATTAAAATATTGGCTCCGTTGGGATGCCTGGCCAATCCAATCTTTCCGGCTCCTGTTATCGCACGGTTCTGTTCTGGTAACCAGCTAGCAGATACGGTGATGAAGGCCTTCGCACAGGTTGTACCGCAACAAGTCTCAGCGGGCATTGGGAACTTACGGGTTGTAGCTATTTCCGGCCTGAACGACGGAAAGCATTGGGTCCATATGGAAATTATGGAAGGCAGCTATGGTGGCCGCTATGGTATGGACGGTATGGACGCCGTCGATACCTTGTATGCCAATACTCGCAACAACCCAGTCGAAGATATAGAATCACATATTCCGCTGCGGATTGAACGCTATGAGTTACGTACAGATGCAATGGCGGCGGGTCAGTGGCGCGGCGGTATTGGTGCTATCCGTGAGTTCATGTTTTTAGATGACGCAGGCTTTTCGCTAGAGGGCGATGGCCACGCCTTTAAGCCTTGGGGGTTTGATGGTGGCTCAGATGGTCATGTCGCTTCTTTAACACTTGTTCGACCTGACGG
>JAVLEV010000144.1:0-5315 GCA_031920365.1 Planktomarina sp.
CTTTGGCCATCTCAGTCAGATTTTCGTAATAAGTATATGCGACATCTTTCTTGTTCCGTGAATGATAGACTATTTTAGCGTTCCATGGCGCCAGCTTATTAGCAATGGTCTGACCAATACGCCCCAGTCCTAAAATACCCACAGTTTGGTTGTCAGCTGATCGTGTAAGTGGTGCGTTTCCGTTTGCCTCCCATTCACCTGAACGAACATATGCATCATCACGTAAAACTTCGCGGTAACATGATAGCATCAGTAAAAGGGCAGTCGTCGCAACCTCTTCGTTTAGAACGTTTGGCGTATGTGTAACTACTATTCCGCGCCGCACAGCTTCAACTGTATCTATGGCATCGTAGCCCACGCCGTACCCGCTTATCACCTTCAGGTTTCTGAGGGAGGACATAAGCTTTGGGCTAACGCCATCATGGCCGTTGGTCACTACATGTGTGATTTTTTCTGCTTCAAAATCATCTACTTGGTGAATTATGAAGGCAGCTTCGAGCCGTTCACGCATTGATTCAGTAATACTGCCTATTTGTAAAAGATTAGTCATCTTGGTTAACTTTCTGGCGCTGTTGGCCGAGACCTTCTATCGTAAGTTCCATTACATCGCCTTTTTTCAGAAAAATAGGCGTCGGTTTGATCCCTAAACCCACACCCGGCGGTGTGCCAGTGGTGATTACATCGCCCGGATGCAGTGTGAAAAGCTTGCTGAGATGTTCGATGATCTCAGCTACAGTAAATATCATAGTTGCGGTATTTCCGGTCTGCATTCGCTTGCCATTCACGTCGAGGGTCATCTTTAAGTTTTGTGGATCTTCCACCTCATCGCGCGTCACCATCCACGGGCCGGTTGGGCCAAATGTGTCGCACGATTTACCTTTGGTCCATTGGCCAGTCAGGTTGGCCTGAAAATGCCTTTCCGACACATCATTTACAATGCAATATCCAGCGACATAGCTAAGTGCATCATCCTTGGAGACGTATTTAGCAGTCTTTCCTATTACAACGCCGAGTTCTACTTCCCAATCTGTCTGCTCGGATCCTCTAGGCATGACTACATCATCGTATGCACCGACGATGGCGGAGTTTGCTTTAAAAAATAGAATTGGATGCTCAGGAATTTTTGCACCGGTCTCTGCGGCATGATCGGAATAATTCAACCCAATGCATAAAAATTTTCCTATATTTCCGACGCACGGGCCAACGCGTGGGTCACCTACCACTATTGGTAGGCTGGTCTGGTCGATTGCTCTCAGTTTTGCTATGCTTGCATCGTCTAAAGTACTTCCAGTGATATCTGCTATATGCCCAGATAGATCACGCAATTGTCCTGTGTCGTCCAATAGGCCAGGTTTTTCGGAGCCGTTTGCCCCATAGCGAACTAGTTTCATGAGATGTCCTTTTTAGTGGTTATGACGTGGCATGCTTTTGCGTGCGATATCTTTGAAATTGTCGGCGTCACGAAGCGTCATGCCTTTGTCAAACGGCTGCACCAGTTCGCGGAAGTATTGTTGCCATGGAGACTGGCTTTCCGGTATGGGAAAGCCGCCGCGTGCTAGGAGTGCTTCGCGGCGTTCCGTAAACTCTTTTTTAGAGATTAAAATATTGGCACTGCAAGTATTCAAATCTATTTTAATTATATCGCCGGTTTTAAGGATTGCTAGACCACCATTGTCTGCTGCTTCTGGAGTGGCATTTAAGATTGAAGGAGAGCCAGAGGTGCCAGATTGGCGGCCGTCACCTATACAAGGCAAGGCTTCGACACCAGCCTTTAAAAGGTATGAAGGTGCGCGCATATTTACCACTTCCGCGCCGCCAGGATATCCCTTTGGCCCAGCACCTCGCATTACAAGGATGCAGTTTTCATCAATCTTCTCGGCGGGATCATCGATGCGTTGGTGGTAATCTTCAGGGCCCTCAAATACAACTGCGCGCCCCTCAAAGGCATTCGGGCTAGTATTTGAGCTGAGATAGGTCTTATGAAACGCCGGACTGATAACTGATGTCTTCATGATTGCACTGTCGAAAAGATTACCTTTTAAGTTTATGAATCCTGCTTGGTCCTTCAGAGGTGTAGCAATTGGTACAATTACATCATCATTAGTTGATGGTCGCATTGAGCAGTTTTCAGCGACACTTTTTCCATTTGCAGTAATTGCGTTGGGATGTGGCAAAAGTCCAGCTTGTAGCAGAGCACTAACTACGGCGGGTACGCCGCCAGCACGATGGAAGTCTTCCCCCAAGTACTTACCTGCGGGTTGTAGATTTACAATAAGTGGAATTTTGTGGCCGATATTTTGCCAATCATCATTTTCCAAGGGAACGCCCATGTGCCGCGCAATCCCATTTAGGTGAATAGGCGCATTAGTCGATCCTCCAATCGCTGAGTTAACGACTATGGCATTTTCGAACGCCTCGCGTGTCATTATATCGGAGGGGCGTAGATCATCCCAAACCATATCAACGATACGCTTACCTGTTTGATAACTGATCTGTCCGCGTTCACGGTAGGGAGCTGGAATTGCGGACGATCCAGGTAATTGCATTCCCAAAGCTTCGGCTAGAGAATTCATTGTTGTTGCTGTGCCCATGGTATTGCAGTACCCCACCGATGGGGCCGATGCAGCGGCAATGTCCATGAATTCATTTCCATCAATTTCACCGGCCGCTAATTTTTCTCGGGCTTTCCAAATAACAGTACCAGAACCTGCTCGCTCTCCTTCGTACCAGCCATTCAGCATTGGTCCAACAGATAGCGCAATTGCTGGAATATTTACTGTTGCTGCTGCCATCAAAAGAGCTGGGGTTGTTTTGTCACAACCAATCGTCAACACTACACCATCCACTGGATACCCAAACAGTGTCTCAACTAGTCCTAAGTAGGCAAGGTTTCGGTCTAGTGACGCCGTGGGACGTTTGCCTGTTTCTTGGATTGGATGCACTGGCATTTCTAACGGTACGCCACCAGCCGCAATAATTCCGTCGCGGGTCCGTTTTGCAAGTTCTATATGATGGCGATTACATGGCGATAGATCACTGCCTGTTTGAGCAATTGCAATAATGGGTTTGTTTGATTGCAGTTCTTCACGGGTCAGCCCGTAATTCAAGTAACGCTCTAAATATAGTGCGGTCATTTCTGGATTATCAGGATTGTTAAACCATTGCCGGGATCGCAAATCAGTAGCTAAAATCTTTTTTTTCATTGTCCAGACCACCCGCCGTCAATAATATGGGCATGACCCGTAGTGAATGCGCTTTCGTCACTTGCAAGATAAACAACAAGTGCGGCAACCTCTTCAGCGCTTGCTACTCTACCCATAGGTTGGCGCGATACAAATTGCTTTAGAGCGGCCTCATAACTCCCTAATTGCTTTCCCAATGCAGTCACTCGCTCATGCCAACTTGGACTTTCGACTGTGCCAGGACAGATGCAGTTACATCTAATACCCTTGTCCACATAATCCACAGCAACTGATTTGGTGAGGCCGACAACTGCCGCTTTTGTCGTTCCATAAATAAACCGGCTTGGCGCACCAATAATAGAACTGGCAGCTGAAGACATATTGATAATTGAAGCTGTCCCGTATTCTAACATGCCAGGTAAAGCAGCTTTTACTGTGCGTACCATCGAGCGGACATTCAAATCGAACGCAAAGTCTAACTCATCGTCTGTTGCATCTAAGATTGTTCCATTATGAACAAATCCTGCACAGTTAAACAGTACATTTGGCGCAGCGTGGGCAACTCCCTCTTTGACGCTTTTGGTCTCTCTCACGTCAAGTTCAAATATTTCAATATTTTTGAGATTTAAATCCCGAATCGTGGAAAGCGAGTCCATATTTATATCGGTTGCAAAGACCCTTGCGCCTTCGTTTGCCATAGCAATTGCGGTCGCCCGGCCGATACCTTGCCCAGCTGCAGTGATTAACGCACGCTTTCCATTAAGTCTTTGTCCCATAACGTTTTCCATCACCCTTTAGTTAAAATTTATTTGGATAGAGTTAAAAACTTAACTCTGTCCAAGGTGGCTTACAGATAGCATTTTTAATAGTCTGATTTTTTAGTAGCTGCATTTATAACTTATGGCAGAGAATTAGGTTTGGCCATCACCCCCATGAAGTTGAGGTGCGTATTAGAAGCTTTATAATGAGTAGGTTCTTCAATGTTAATGCAAGCAGTATCTACCTTTTTGATCGAGATGAGTTCCAATTCCCTAGCTTTTTATAAGACTTCATTGCGTGTACCTGAACTGAGTTAAGGTTGAAAACTATTAGTATTATATTGGTATTTACTGATCACTAATTGATGGTAAAACTTCGTTTGTTTTACCTGTCAGGTGACGTTCTAAATGATTATGAATTCGTCTCCGTGTCAGAGCTTCGTCTCCCGCTAGAGCCGCATCGAGGATTCCAGCATGCTGTTTGATATTATCCGATATGAAGTCAAACCGTCGGTCTGCTTCCATTAGCTGTTGCCTAAACTGGGCATACACTAAGCTATGTAACTGCTTTAGTGTATCCGATCCACATGCTGAAATGAGTGTCTGATGGAACTCGCCCTCGCAGCTAAACCAAATTTCAATAAGTTCAGCTGGATCATCTAGTGCATGAATGCGTTTCTCTATGTGGCTGAGTTGATGATGAGCTGCGGTGAGCCGGGCTTCCCAAGCAACACCACCTTGGCGTATCGAAAGAACAGCGCCTTCTCCTTCCAACAGGACCCTCATGTGCGTCAGTTCGATCACTTTTTTTGAGGACCGTTCCGGCACTCGAAAGCCTCGCTGATCTTGGAAATTAACTAGCCCTTGTGTTGACAGCCGAAATAAAACTTCACGCACTGAACTCGCCGAGCACCCGAATTCTTCACGCAGAATTTCTGCCCTCAGTTTTGCACCATGCAAAAATTCGTTTGTAGTTAAACGCTTTTCAAGTTCTCGGTATATGCCTTTATCATTTGTCATAAATGAACATTACCATAATTTATTTTGATATTATATAATAAAATCAAAATTATAAAAAATTTCATTTTTATCTTGCTGATCATGAGTTGTCAGCCTAGCGTGCAAACAGCGTAATTAGTGTGGAGAACTTTTAGGACTCCGAATTCAAGCGCTTAACGTCTGGGAGGACAATATATGAAACTATTACAAACAGTAGCCTCTATTGCTGTAGTAGCAGCTATGGCTGCATCATCGGCAGTAGCTGATGGGCACGCCACAACCAAGCTGCGGATGCAAACACATTTCTCACCTGAGCAACTCTCTGGTGAAATGGCTGCAAAATTTATTGATGATATTGAATTAATGTCAAATGGCG
>JAVLEV010000145.1:0-5273 GCA_031920365.1 Planktomarina sp.
TGTCCGCTATTATCGGCCTGCGCGCGGCTTATGTGCTTGATACGCCTGCAGGCCCCTCCATTGTGTGCGTCGCCGCTATTACCTTTGTTGCAACCAGCATTCTCAAGGGCCTTGGGCGCCAGAGGTAAGGACACAACTCGGCAAGAGCAGCAGCACGGTTCCGCTTGAAATTGATACGTGACTAGAGCTGCAGAGCTCTGCAGCAGAAGGACCGCTTTCGATACAAGCGGAATGTCCCAGAGCGGCTAAGACCCCCCATAGGTAAGGCTACTTTGTATCGACAACTGGGGGACACCTTCCGAGAAGCCATTTAGAAAAAATTTTAAAGTACATATAATAGTCCTATAATTATAATTATTACCCGTAATTATATTGAATAATATATATTAACTTCAATATTTTGACCATATTTATATTTTTATTACTCGACCTGATCAGTATAATATTACTTATTGAAGTACTTAAATTTTTTATTCGTAGAAGTGTTCTTACCTAAACAATAAAACAACTAGAAAAATTTTATTAAATTGAGGACTTCGCTATACTAAGAAATCGTGTTTCAGTAGTGAAAGCAATATAGAACTGGGGCAATAGGTTGACCGATAAAAAAATTATTAGAAAAATAGCTGTAATTTTTGTTACTGATGTCGTTGGTTTTAGCAAGCTTATGGAGTCTAATGAGGAGGAAACACTTCAAAGCTTCCGCTCGTGCAAGGAAATTTTAGACAAGCTGTTTGCGGAGCATGGTGGCAGAATTTTCAACACAGCAGGAGACTCAGTTCTTGCAGAATTCCAAAGTGCCGTTTCAGCGATGATTTGTGCAGCCGAATTCCAAAAGCTTGTAAAGCAGCGCAATAGCTCTCTTGTTGACCAGGTTCCAATGACCTTTAGAACTGGGTTAAATATGGGTGATGTGATCGTCGAGGGGGAGAATTTGTATGGTGATGGAGTTAATGTTGCTGCTCGCTTAGAAGCCCTCAGTCAACCTGGTGGCGTTTGTCTGTCCAAAGGTATTTTTGATTTTGTGAGCCAAAAAGTCGAAATGACATTTAATGATATTGGTCAACAAAAAGTCAAGAACACTGATGTCCATGCTTATGATCTTATTGTTGATGATGCTCGGCAACGGCTTTCTAATACCACTCGAAGAAATGGAAATGGGGAGGATGATAGGGAACAAGCTGCTATCGCCGTTCTTCCATTTGAAAACCAAAGTAATGATCCTGAACAGGATTATTTTGTTGATGGAATAACTGACGATATAATTTCAAACCTATCGTTGTGGCGCACCTTCCCCGTTATTTCTAGAAACTCAAGTTTTATGTTTAAGGGTAAAACTGTTAGTGCAAAGGATGTAGGTCGTGAGCTTGGCGCTAGCTACGTTGTGCAGGGAAGTATTCGTAAGGGTGGTCAAAGGGTTCGTATTACAGCGCAATTGATTGATGCTGAAAAAGATAGGCAATTATGGTCAGAAAAGTGGGATCGCAGTCTAGAAGATATCTTTGATGTCCAAGACGAAGTCGCAGCAGCAATAGCTGCTCAAGTGAACCCAGCACTCCAAGATTATGAACTTGGAAGAATTGAAAGGGCAAGGCCAACAAATTTAAATGCCTGGGAGCTATACTTAAAGGCCCTTCATACTTTTAATGAAAGAACTCATGCTGATCACAATGATCCTGGCTTAATACAGGCCAAATTACTTTGTGAAAAAGTTATTGGCCTTGATGAAGCTATGTCACGTGCCTATTCACTAATGGCGGACATATACAACGCTGAATTAAATCAATTTTTAACAAAAGACTCCGCATTAGCTCTTCAAAATATATATGATTATGCAAAGAAAGCGTTGGATCTAGATCCAAAAAATTCAATAGCGGCGAACCTCTTAGCAACACATTTTTTCTTTTCTGGAAAGTTCGATCAGTCAAAACTATATGCAGAACGTGCCATTAAACTGAACCCTAGTTATCCAGATGCGCTTTATAGGTTGGGGCAGTCTTTAGTTCATTCAGGTCGGTATAGTGATGCCGAAAGCTATTTTCATAAAGCAATAGAATTAAGTCCTTTAGATCCTAATTCGAATAACTACAAAAACGGTCTATTCTTTTCTAATTTAGGCCAGAAAAATTTTCAAATGGCATTAAATTATATTGATGAATGCAGACTACAGTTTCCCACGGTTGGCGGGTTTAAAGGTTTTAATGCAGCTACATTAGGCCATCTCGAAAGATTCGATGAGGCTAAGCCAGCTTTAAACGAATATCTCGCACTGAGACCAAATTTAAAGAAAAGGTCCGATTATAAAAAAATCTTTGTACCTAACTCAACTTTAGCAGATACCTTGATAGAGGGATTAGTTAAGGCTGGCTGGGAACCTGAAGACGAGTAAGCAACCCTGCCAGTTATATAATGCCACCTTAAATCAGCATGCACTCTTCTTGAAAAATACCAAACGCTGCTCTTTTGAAATGTATAACTATTAGGTTCGGTTGCCATCATCAGTATACTTAACCAAAACTACTGAAAAAATGAACGAGCGATCACCTCAATACACCATCGCCCAGTCAGGCGTCCTATATCTGCCTCAGGCTCACCCCTAAACTCTCAAAAGAATCCCAACTCGTTTATATGCCTCTACGATACAGGCTCCGGGCAGTAGAATGTCCAAGCGATGTCATCAATCAAATAGGTGGATGGCTGACACAAGGTGTCGGAAGAGGTTATCCAGGGGCTATCTTACTAAAATTGCTAGGAATTATTGGGCGAACAAACATATAGATCCCGCTTAACAAGACCTTCTCCAATCACTTCTAATTTGGACTTCCAGTTGCTTATCCGGTCTGTAGTTTGTTTTTCACCTAACAGCTCGATAAGCGGTTCCCGATACAACTCATCTGCCTCTATCTGCAATCGACAGGATTCTAAATAGTCTTTTGAAAGATCAACTCGATCAACAATTTTCCATCCACATCGCCGCAACATCGTGCCATATTCTTCTTCTACTCGAATAAAATCTGGCGAGTTCGAAACGGCCTTTTCATAATCTAGATTACCCAATTCAGGCGTTATGGAAATCACGGTGAAGACCATTTTCCCTTGAGCATGAATGACCCTTCGACATTCAGTCAGAACTTTTTCTTTTGAAAAAAGGCAACACAACAGATCACTATGACTTACTGCGTCAAAACTCTGGTCTACAAATGGAAGTTCAGCGGCATCAGCGACCAGAGTTTTTACCCTCTCTGATATCTTGTCTTGGATTGAGCGTTTTGTAGCTATTTTTAAGCCTGTTTCAGGTAAGTCTACGAGAGTTAATGAACAACCGCTCATTGAAGACAAATATAGTCCAGGCCAACCCGTACCTGCTCCGACATCGATTAAAGATGATTTAGGTGAAAGGTCTAATGTCTGACCTATGTACTCCGCTTGCTCTTTTGTCGTCCAACTGTTGCCACCATAACAACAGCCACAAGCGTGCTTCTCGATTTTTCTTAAAACATCATGCGTAGATAGTTGATAGAAGCTGTTGAATTTAGCTATTTGCTCATGTTCGGCTTTGGTACAATTCGCCAATTTCTACTCCTTAAATTTTGCTGATCTTCGGATTTAGCTTTTTGGAAAGAACAGCTTGCGACCGTATTCTAATGAAATAAGCAATCCTGCCCGTTCTTTAATGGCGGACACTCAATAGCGTCGTAAATGGGTTTCGTAAAATACATTTGAAACTAACCTCTAAAAGAGGATGATAGGAATCAGCCCTGAGTACGTAATCTATTGAGACGACATATCCAATTACCCATTTATTTCGCCTTCTAATTTGATGCGATTTTTCTGACCACAGTTTGGGCAGTGAAAATCTCGTTTCTCAATATCAAAATTTTTGCTCATAGACGCGTACGTCCAATAAAATTTGCATTCTGAACAAGTAATATGAAATAAATATTCTAGATGTGCGGTGAAACTCATTTTCATACTCCCAGAGATACTAAGTGAATAAAAAAATCAAACATTGGGTGAGCCTTAATTTTACGAGTACCTGAGTGAGACTATCGGAAAGATACGAACCAGCAACCTTTTTTACAAAAAAAGCCGTATGCTTTACAGTCTGGACCCTCTGCGTAACATATTCTTAAAATAATATATGGGAAGTCATAAATGGTGTCATGGTGATTATTGCTAATACAATCTCCACTAACGTTTCACACTTAGGCAGCGCTCCTGGAGCGTATTTTTAATCCGCAGTACGACCAAAGAAAGTCATTTGAGCTGACTTTGATAATGATATACCGGGCTTCGTATTATAGGCTAAAACAACCAACATTCTTGTTTTATTACCCCTCGTTGGAGTAACCCGGTGAATAGAATTCTTACCACGAAATAGGACTAATGTTCCAGGTTCCACTTTTAGCAGTTGAGGTTTTGTTATCCCGTCCAGTAAAGACTTAACTCCTTCAAAATTCATCTCTCCAGCTTCAGAATCTCTGAGATCTTTAATATATTCAAACGAGCCACCAGCCTCTGGAGCCTGTAAAAGTAGAGTTATTGCAAAACTAGAATTATCAAAGTGCCAACCCAACTCCTCACCCTCTGAGGCATAATGCACATTTATGGATGACAGTGCATCTGCATATTCGTACAGTTTTTTTTCACCCAGCACAGAAGCTAAAAACTCTCTAAATATTTTTGAATAATATAAAGTTTTTAAGGGCGAAATCTCTGGAATTTGATCATCGGTGATACAACCTTTTGATGAAACGACCTGCCTGTTAAAAATATGATCATCACTAAGCTCTAAATCATTTTTTGTTAAGTATACATTGTGCGTTGAGTTAGAGAAGAATGCCTTGTTTTGTGCATCAGTACCCTCCTCTACTAAATATTTTATAATCTGCTCATTTAAGAAATTTGGAAGAGTTAAAACTCCATTTTCATTAATTTTTGTTCGACACAATTTAATAAATCTAGCGTCCTCTAAAGGACATTCACCTAGGTCAATTATATTTCGAATATTGGTGTGATCCATAATTTAGTTTCCTAAGGCTATGCGGACAAAAACTCAAAATTTTTAATTAACAGTTGCATCCTTTATTTGTTCATGGTGGTTGCTACGTGTCAATTCACGACGATTGATAATTGATGTTTGAACTTGATCCAGAAGGAAAATGGTATGGTAGTATCAAAATGACACCAGAAATACTCTTCTCTTTTGCAAGCACTACTGCGATGATTGGATGGGTGCTGTTGATCCTCGGTCCGCGCCGGTTCGCTTGGTT
>JAVLEV010000146.1:0-5271 GCA_031920365.1 Planktomarina sp.
CTTATAAGTAAAGGAACATCTCCAGCTAATATCACTCTTCTTGTGCCTGATGAGGTGGGATATTTTTCTCAAATTCATCGCGCATTCGAAAGTATGGGTGTGCCTATTTCCGGACTACCAGATCTACCAAATCGGCGTGACATCGCAGGAGAAACTTTACTGCACTTATTGCTTTGCTTGCAAAGCCCAGCCCCAGCAATGGCAATTGCCAGCCTTTATATTTCACCCCTGATGCCGTGGCCAGCCAATACCGGTTTAGCAATGGCCCGTGAGGTGATGCAGGGTCGTTTTGAGCCTTTTGTTGCAACACAATTTACTGGACTTGAGAAGGAATTATTTAAACTTCTTAGAGTTGGAGCAGTGCAAACATCTTCTGGTGTGCTCGGAGCTCTTGAACAAGCCAGCAAGTGCCTAAATAATGCATCTGACTTA
The DNA here is from genome assembly GCA_031920365.1 of Planktomarina sp. Classification (GTDB taxonomy): domain Bacteria; phylum Pseudomonadota; class Alphaproteobacteria; order Rhodobacterales; family Rhodobacteraceae; genus Planktomarina. The sequence continues at coordinate 433 of JAVLEV010000146.1, forward strand.
CGCGATGACACAAATTCGTTTCGCATCAAACTATCCACAATTCGAGAACTTCTTTCGAATGGAAATCCCTTAGAGTGGCAAACTTTGTATCGTGTTGCCACGCCAGGAATTACAAATTCCACACCCACACAAGCCTTTATTGAAGGAGTGAATGTGCTCACTGAAGGCACGTTGCCTCCACGCCCAGCTCAACACATGATTGCACTGGGAATGAGTTCTAACCGTTGGCCTAGACCGGTTTCAGCTACACCACTTTTTTTAGATGGGGAGTTGAATATTATTCGCAAACATACTGGATTACGCATCCAAACTCGAAGCGAAGCATTAGCAAGCAGGCTTGAAAAACTACGCCGCCAATTTCTAGCCACCACTGAAAGCCTTACTTTATTACGTCCTGTATTGTCTACTGGAGGACTACCTCAATCACCTGCCCCGTGTCTTTCTCTAGTCGCGCGCACGATTGGAAATCACGGCAAAGCTTCTGGAGATGTAGATAACATAATCCAAAATTTAAGATCTACTCCAGCAAAACACTGGCCCTTTTTGAGCAGAGAAATTTTGCCAAAAAATGATAAAATTGCAAAATCTCTTCCAGACGACGGTGTCTTAAGACTTGATCGCGACTTACTTCGCTGGCGTTTGACAGATAATGGTAAGATGCGGCCCCAATCCCCCAGCAGATTAGAAACCCTTTTAGTAAGTCCATTGGCCTGGAGCCTTTCAGAATTCGGCGCAGCACCGGTAATTTGGGCACCTGAGGATTTGAATGTAATGGTCTCGGGCACTATTGCCCATGAAGTTCTTGAGCATCTTTTTCCAAAGAATAATGCGTTACCCGACGCTATCAAAATTAAAAGTGCGACCCCCAAGCTACTGACTGCAGCGATCCGCAAACACGCTCCCTTTCTGCAAGCCTCCATCTGGGCAATCGAACGGCAGGGACTCGAGCGTGATATTCGTGCCGCTGCTATAGTATGGAGCACAACGCTCAAAAAGCTTGGAGCTAGAATAATAGATAATGAGATTGATCTAAGTGGTGAAGCGTTAGGCATCCTGCTTCGTGGCCGTGCAGATTGCCTATTACAGCTAGAGGACAACAGTTTAGTGGTTGTTGACCACAAAAAAAGTGGGACACCAAATCGGCGGGCTCGACTTGAGGCAGGCTGGGACCTGCAACTTGGCTTATACAGAGCCATGCTAATTCAACCGGGTAAAATTGAGCCCGTTTTAGCGGCAGCAATAGCCTCTACGCCTAAAATTGGCGTCGCGTATCATATGATTAATGACCAAGGTGTACTTTTGGAGGGCTTGGAGCCCCCGGACGGCGTAGTCACAGTCATGGATGAAAACATTTCCGGACAGGCGATTGAACTTTTAGAAACTCGGCTCGAACAGGTGGGTGATGGAAATATTGTATTGAATCACGAGCAGGATAGAGATTTTTTCAAAAAAATTGCATGTCTTGCACCCTATGGACTAGATGCATCAATATTAGTTTCAAGGTTCACCATACCCGGTTCTAAACTCTCCAAAGGATTGGAAAACGGATATGAGTGATCTGTTCACGATCGTTCCTGCAGGTGCGGGATCCGGAAAAACCTTTCGCATCAAATCCGATCTGACAAAATGGGTTAAAAATAAAATTATAGGCCCCGAGAGAATTCTCGCTGTAACTTTTACTGAGGCTGCGGCAGCTGAGTTGCGTGGTAGAATACGCTCAAGCCTATTAGCAGAAGGATTGGTTGAAGCTGCTCTTGCCGTAGAACAAGCCTATGTATCGACCATTCACGGTCTTGGCCTTCGAATTCTCTCCGAACATGCGTTTGCAGCTGGTGCATCACCTCGCCCTCGTGCCTTAGCCGAAGCAGAGAGAGATCTGTTAATTCGTAAAGCAATGGCGCACGCCACGGCGCTTAATGACGTAAAGGCTGATTTGCCTCGCTTTGGTTACAAATCTAACTTTTCTTCTGGGGCCAGTATTGAGGATCAGTTTAGGAAAAATATTCTCGATACTATTGATATTTTAAGAGCGCTTGGAGATAGTGGCAACGATCAGACACTTATTAATAATGCCGTAGATCGTATAACGAACCTATACGGACCTGTGGTTAGCAATCCAGAGCTACTTGAGAAAAATCTCACAACCGCAATTGAAGCATTACTAAAAGCATTTCCGAAAGATCTGACGGCTCACGCCGCGTCTGCTACAGCAAAAAAAGCATTTGCAAATGATTTTAAGTCACTACAGCGTGGTTTGCGAGCCGGTGAATTACAACGAGATTGGGGCCTCTGGAAAGCACTTAGTGAAATGCGCCAATCGAAACGTGGCGCTCCAACACCTGACGGATATGACGAACTCTCTGGTATAGTGATGGCCGCGGCTTCCACTATAAATGAGCACCCGGGGCCACTAGAAGATGCTTGTGCACACTTGGCGGCGCTCGTGGATGGCGCCCAACAGGTTATGTTCAAATATGCCGAGATGAAGCGCGAGGCGGGCGTCATCGACTATGCTGATATGATCTGTGACGCCGAGAGACTTCTGCGTCTTAGACCAGAGATCCTTGATGCACTTTTATGTGAAGTAGATTGCGTTGTTATTGATGAGTTTCAGGATACTAATCCTGTGCAATTTGCACTTTTGTGGCGCATCGCCCAATCTGCAAAACGGGTTTTGATTGTAGGCGACACCAAGCAATCTATTATGGGTTTTCAGGGTGCGGATCCGCGACTAAGCGAAGCTTTAGAAAAACAGAACCCAGAAGCTGCGTCTCCTTTGACGGGCAACTGGCGATCTGAGCCTAGGTTAATGGCGCTTGTAAATAAAATTTCGCAAGGACTCTTTGGTGATTCCTATGTCTCCCTTGCGCCGCAACGGCCCGAGACTGGTGAAACCTGCGTAGAGATACTGCGCATTTCTGAAGGGCGCCGTTCAAAAAAATCACGACCCGAAGAGCACGTTGCCGCTCATGTGGCCACTATACTTTCGGAGAAAAGTCCAGTTGTTGAACGAGATAGCGACATCAAGAAACCCGTTATGCGTCCAGTCGAGCCACGAGACATAGCTCTTCTTTGTCCAAATCACTCCACAGCAAACCGTTATGCTACCGCACTAATAGATCAGGGTATTCCTGTTCACATAAGCGCTCCAGGTTGGCTCGATTCACCTGCCGTAATGGCCACGCGTAACGCGCTTGGCTTTGTGGTTGATCCAACGGACCTTCATACCGCTCTTAGTTTCCTAACACTCGGACCTGCAGAGATGCCTCTTCAGGATGGGATGAAAGCACTTGCAAATGGTGTACTGGCGGACTGTCCTGCGCTTGGAAATTTGCGAAAAATTGCATTAAATGCTCCAACGTTGCCACTTGAAACATTGCTAAGGCTTACACTTGACGCATCCGGTATCCTTGATTGGGCGGCTACCTTGCGTGATCCAGATCAAGCACATGCTGATATAATGAGGCTACATGCTGAAGTTGAGGAGTTTGTGTTGGCGCATAGAGATTTTAAAGCAGCGGCCGGCTTTCATGGTGCCAGTGCGCAGGTTTTCCTCGGATGGCTGGAGGCACGACGCGCCGAGCGGCATTTTGATCGCCATCCAAATCCAGGACAGAGCCAAGGACAAGGTGTGGAAATCATAACATGGCATTCTTCAAAAGGCAGAGAATGGCCCATTACCGTTGTTGTAGGTATAGATGACACTATAGGAGCCCGGCCCGGGACACTCAGTACAGAATTCAAGAGCTTTGATGATTTGGGAGCAATCTTGACCCAAGCTTGTCTGATTTGGACTCCTGATCTTCCTTTGAAAGAGAAAAAGGATATCTTCATCGAAGATAGGCGTGGGTCCGCAGAGGACGATGCGCGGCGGCTTATGTATGTCGCTCTAACAAGAGCTCGAGATCGGCTGATACTAGAGTGGCCTGATTTTGCGTTGAAAAAACTTGGCGAAAGTGCAGGACCTGCAAACTATGCCGAAATGTTAGTTCTTTTTGCTGGGGTTGAGCCGCAAGCAGGGCTCTTGAAGACTGGCGAAAAGAGCTTTCCGGCAAGAACTTTAATTTGCGGCAATGAAACTCCTGAATTGGTGAATTCACTTAATCTTATTGCTACCTCAAAGCGAATTACTTTTGGCAAACTACGACCGACTGCCAAAGTCAAACAAACGCCTTGGCGGATTAGTCCTTCACAAATCAAACCTAACCTTAACTGCGAGATTTCAACGCGCCTTGTTGAATTGAATGTTCCAGTTCAGGAGGTCACATTGCCTGTTACAGCGAGCGAACGCGGTAGTGCCTTGCATCAGGCGCTTCGTGTTTTGCTTCTCAGACCGGACATGCGGCCTAAGTTGTCCAAAGCAACAGGGCTTGATGAGGAACAATTAGATATTCTCCAAAATCACACTGATGCTCTTAAGAATTGGCTCAAGATCGAAGGATACACAAAGATCAATTGTGAAGTGCCAGTACAACAAATTTTACCGTCTGGTACTGAGTGTAATGGTATCATTGATTTGCTCGCAATTGGGGATAAAAAGTGGCTCATTCTCGATCATAAAAGTGGTAGTGGCTCAATTGCTAACTACGCCAATCAGCTGAAAGCCTATCAGGAACTTTTGACGCCCCGCGAAGGTTTTGGAAGACCTAGTATTGCAGTGCATTGGATTGACCGGGGCTCTGTTGAGGTTGTTCTAGAAAATTGTGACTAACAGGAAGGTAGGAAAATACGGACTAAGCACGCCCTATGCTCTCCCTATGATTGCAGATAGCAAATTAAATTTAGGGGCTGACCCAGATAACTAGTTCAAATACGTCTTAACCCATTGTCTTAGCTGTG
>JAVLEV010000147.1:0-5184 GCA_031920365.1 Planktomarina sp.
CAGTGACACCAAGTGCACAAACCGCAACTTTTCTAAATATAAAAATCCATTTAGAAGTATTTTGACGTTAACTTAAATTACTCATATACAATTTGGAAATCAAAACCCCTATTGACGAATAACATTTGAACTATATCAAAGAAAATTTTTTAGTTTTGGGATTTTCGTATGAGCACTATAATTTTAGAAAATGGTTACTCCAAGCTAAAGAGAAATTAATATTAGGTTCTAATCTCGGGTAGTGCCATTGCCACGTACGAGATACTTAAAGCTAGTCAACTGCATCGCACCGACCGGGCCACGTGCGTGCATTTTTCCTGTTGCTATACCTATCTCAGCCCCCATGCCAAATTCACCACCATCCGCAAATTGCGTCGAAGCATTGTGCATCAAAATAGCACTGTCAAGTCGCTCAAAGAAATGGTCAGCGACTTCGTTATTTTCCGCCATAATACAATCAGTATGATTTGAGCCATATTTCCTGATGTGTGCAATCGCCTCATCTACATTAGCAACAGTTTTAGCCGCAATTTCCATATCTAGAAATTCATGCCCCCAATGATGCTCCTGAACCGGTCGCGTACCCACAATATTTTGCAAAGCTATATCAGCATCAACTGTGACCCCCTTCTCGATTAACGCTTGGATCAAACCTTTTCCCCAAGTTGCAGATACATCTTGATGCATAAGCAAGCATTCTGCGGCTCCACAAATACCAGTACGACGGGTTTTGGCATTGATAACCACATCAAGAGTTTTTTGAGGATCAGCAGAGGTATCAACATATATATGAACAATGCCCTCTAGATGAGCGAACACCGGCACCCGTGCTTCTCGCTGGACCAAGTTCACAAGATCTTTGCCACCGCGCGGCACAATCACATCTATATAGTCTACCATCGCAAGCATCTCACTCACGGCCATACGGTCACGGGTAGGGACCAATTGAATTGCGGCCGCTGGAAGGCCCACCAATACTAGGCCTTGGACCAAAGCTTTATGAATTGCGGTCGAAGAATGAAAGCTCTCGGACCCACCACGCAAAATCACCGCATTACCAGCTTTCAAACATAGTGCTCCTGCGTCTGCCGTAACATTTGGGCGGCTTTCATAGATGACCCCAACGACCCCCAAAGGCGTACTCACCCGTTGAATGTGCAAGCCATTAGGGCGTTGCCAATCCGCTATGATCTGCCCCACTGGATCAGGTTGTTCGGCTATAGAGCGCAACCCATCTACAATACTGCGAATACGTGCTTCATCTAAAAATAATCGATCCAAAAGCGCATGAGAGAGGCCTTTATCTCGGCCAAAGCCCATATCTTTAATATTTGCTTCAATTATGTCCAAACGTGAAGACCAGACGTTTTCTGCTGCACCTATCAGAGCAGAAGATTTTTTTTCTGCGCTGGCAAACCCTAATTCTGCAGACGCAGCTTTTGCAGCAATACCGATATTTTTTAAAGTTTCAGCCACATCCATTATTTTGCCCTCTTCAACCTTGTAAAACCATATCGTCTCGATGGATCAAAGCCCCACGGCTAGAATAGCCTAATATTGTTTCCACCTCCTTGGTGTGGCAGCCCAATATTTGTTCTGCTTCGGCACTATCAAATGCAATCAACCCGCAACCCAAGTCATGCCCATCTTCGGCCAAGATTCGGACTAGCTCTCCTCGTGAAAATTTTCCAGAAACGTTTCTAACACCAGAGGGTAAAAGGCTCTTTCCAGAATCTAACGCGTGCGCAGCACCATTATCAATACATACAAAGCCCTGCGGTTTTAATGAAGAAATCCATTTTTTGCGTGCAGTTTTGACATCGACAGAAGGCAAGAACCACGTGGCATCAGCCTTATTTAGCAATGCCTGCAATGGATTTAGTGGTGACCCTAATGTAATGGCCATAGCGCACCCCGCCCCCATGGACATTTTTGCGGCCATAAGTTTGGTTTTCATTCCACCTTTTGACAGGCCTGAGCCAGCATCACCTGCCATTTCCTCAATCTGGGCTGTCAGCTCTGTAATGGTATCAAAGCGGGTTGCAGTCACATCCACAGTGGGATTTGCAGAATAGAATCCATCTACATCTGACAATAAAATAAGGTGGTCAGCGCCGATTGTTACTGCGATTTGCGCGGCCAACCGGTCATTATCGCCATAACGAATTTCGTCAGTAGCGACGGTATCATTTTCGTTCACGATTGGCACAACACCATAGCGTAGCAATTGCGCAAGCGTAGCGCGCGAATTGAGGTACCGACGGCGATCAGCACTATCTTCTAAAGTTACCAAGACTTGAGCGGTGGTGACATCATACGGGGCAAGGTGCTGCTCATAAGCGCGGGCAAGTTGAATTTGGCCAACAGCAGCAGCAGCTTGGCTTTGCTCCAGAGTTAGTTCCGTTGACCCCAAACCTAACACAGAGCACCCCAAGGCAATGGAGCCTGATGATACAATTACAACGTCAACACCCTTGGAACGAAACCAGGCAACATCTTCTGACAAAGACGCAAGCCATTCCTGACGCAGCACGCCATTGGATCCATCCACCAAAAGGGCTGACCCAATCTTAACGACAATCCGTTTTGCCTGGCCTAAGGTTGCCACTTTGACGCCTCCGGTTCCTCCGAACGCACGATTAGAATTTGTTTAAATAAGGTGCGCAGAACCTCCACCGTACCCTCACCAGTTCCGCCTGACATGGCCAAAACCGGCTGGCCACCTGCGGCACCTCGCAAAGCACTCAAAGCAAACTCACGGTCATCCTCGTCCAATTCATCAATTTTATTTAGAACTGTAACCCGAGGCTTATTGATTAAATTACCACCGTAAGCCTCCAATTCATGCATAATAGTGTTGTAATCCTGCCCGATGCTGTCGGAGTTGCCATCTACAATGTGCAGCAATACGGCACAGCGCTCAATATGGCCTAAAAATCGATCCCCAATGCCACGTCCCTCATGAGCCCCTTCAATCAAACCTGGTATATCTGCAATCACAAATTGCTCATCATCAATTTGGGCTACCCCAAGGCTTGGGTATAGCGTGGTAAACGCGTAATCAGCAATTTTAGGATGGGCATTCGTCGTTTCTCCCAAAAAAGTTGACTTGCCCGCATTAGGCAAGCCAACAAGACCTACTTCTGCAATTAATTTCAAATTCAGCCATAGCTCGCGTTCAACTCCCGCAAGCCCTGCATTGGCTCGGCGCGGCGCTTGATTAGTTGAAGATTTAAAATACAAGTTTCCGAATCCACCGTTCCCACCTTTGGCGATGATGACTTTTTGGCCAATCTCCGTCAAATCAAACAAAATGGTTTCTCCATCCTCATCCATAATCTGTGTGCCAACCGGGACCTTAAGCGTGATATCCTCGCCGCCCCTACCAGTCCGCTGTTTTCCCATGCCGTGTTGGCCATTTTTAGCAAAGAAGTGCTGCTGGTAACGAAAATCAATTAGAGTATTGAGACCTTGAACAGACTCAACAATTACATCACCACCTCGTCCACCATCACCACCATCAGGGCCGCCAAACTCAACGTATTTCTCACGCCTAAAAGAAACAGCACCACCACCACCGCTACCGGAACGGATTGTTACTTTGGCTAGATCGAGAAATTTCATGATTACGCCTTTAATTGCTCTAGCTCCAGCCGATAGAGTGTAACGCCCCTAGGCTCAAGCCTTGCATATCATTTACTAAACCCTTTTTGCACTAGCTGGACCCTATTCAGCACAACGCTGCAACATGTAAGGGCGTGGCGGCGCACTGAACGTCTAGGCAGTTTCACGTGCAGGCCCACTCTCCGAAAGGCCGAGGCCAACCAGTAGACCAATACTCCCTACTGTCTATCAAGTCACTTAAGGGCGATTACCCGGATAACGTCAGCTTTGTTAGAGACCGAACCATTACAGACCCAAAGATCCTCGATTTGGGCAAGGATTTTCAAATGAAGGATAGAGGCTACAGTAGCTTCGGGGGGTAATGGTTGAAGAATTGATCGGATAGGACCAGAGATGCGAATATCTCCAGCATAGAGTGCAATAGGCTAAAAATTTGATTTCTTTGGTACCAAACTAAACGTTTGGTGAGCAAACTCATTTACGCACGGACCGGATGTATCATGGTGCAAAGTACCCGCCAAATAACGCGTAAAACACTGTGACAACTGTCAAACAACCTAGAGCTACGAATAACCCCCGTTCGGCACGAGTGCCTTGAATGGTGCGTGCAATCAATTGCCCTGCTCCAGCCCACAAAGGATGCAGAACCGTTTGACACAGAAGCAAGACCACCGCGATACTCAAAGTAGCAGAAAAGGCGCTGGCACCCACTGTCACAAAGCTGGTGAAAGCAGCGGTTATCATACCCCAAGCCTTGGGGTTCAACGGGTGCACAATCAATCCAGCCAAAAAACCAGGAGCAAAACCCCCATCCCGCTCAGGTTTCAAACGCATGTTGGCAACACGCCATGCCAGATAAATAATATACGCTGCAGAAAGATATTTCATAGCCAAAAATACAGCAGGCCAGCTTTCTGCTAGGTGCATCAATCCAAAGCCTAAGGGCCATATAATTAGCTGCTTTCCAACTACAACACCGACCACAAAGGGCAATGCTCGCCTTAAGCCAAAACTTGCACCCGTGGCCAAAAGCGCCATGTTTGCAGGTCCTGGAGTGCCTACTTGTACCACAAAAAATATAATTAAAGCAATTACTTCAACGGGCATGTTGCGTCTCCAAAGTCAATCTATGGTCCTGGTGGAGCAAAGCAACTTAGGCAAAATATTAGCATACTGGCTATCAATTAAACTTAAAAAGGGACCGGCTGTTCAGCCGGCCCCTCAAATACTTAAACCGTAACGGCTAAGCTCATTCTGCAGCCTCGGTCATAGGGATCACAGATATAAATTGGCGCCGTTTGAGACCAGTATGGAATTTTACATTTCCTTCAACAACAGCAAAAATAGTATGATCCTTGCCCATACCTACGCCTTCGCCTGGCCAAAATTTTGTCCCACGTTGGCGTACTATAATATTTCCTGGGATAACATCCTGTCCACCGTACAACTTAACACCCAAGCGACGACCTGCTGAATCACGACCATTTCGGGATGAACCACCTGCTTTTTTATGTGCCATCTGTGATTACTCCTTTTTAGCTGCTGGCTTTTTAGCCACTG
>JAVLEV010000148.1:0-5176 GCA_031920365.1 Planktomarina sp.
CATGCCTGGGTGAACGCGTTTTATTTTGCTGAGCTAAGACTTCACGCTCCCTATGGAGCAACGATTGCAAATGCAGTTCTTATGTCGATCAACGCAATGCGGATCGCACGTAGTTCGGGTTTTAATTACCTAGATCCAAGCTGCCAAACATGTAAAAAATATATCACCGCTGAAGAAAGATATTTTATAGGTACCCTGCATAACATTCGCTTGAAAAATCGTTCTGGAGTAAAGATGAGTGCGATGCTTTTATGCCAAGGTTCTGATGACACTGGTTTCACCGAAGCGATGGGGCGTTTGGCTGTGATCACAAGAGACTACGAGACCAATGACCTTAGGTCAGGGTAAGAAGCATGCCGGATCTCCTTTCGCGAGGATTACACTAACTTATGCACCTGACTTGTTTACAATCAGCCGTAGGCTCTAATCTGGCGCTTGACCACTCTAGTCCGCTAGACGCGTATTATCGGCTCGCCATAACTCGGCCCATCCTAAGATACTTCCTAGCAACCATAATTAAGACATCATCAGTAGTTAGTGCTTTTCTTCACTGGGTAATATAACTTGTGCAAGACCAGAAGCTTCCAGGTGGTTTTCAAAATACTCATTGAAAAACGGTAATCCTTCAGCAAGTTTTAAGAACTCATCTCGAGTTAAACCTAAAACCTTTGTGTCACTCACAGCAACTGCGGTGGCAATTCTACGGCTCGCTCCTATCAATAACCGCTCGCCAAAGTGCTCCCCGACCCCTAGAATACGAGAGGTTTCTTTCCCTGTACTGTGGTCAACTCCTGTTATCCGGACGCTTCCAGATATAATTGTGTAGAACCCATCCGCACGAGCGCCAATTTCATAGATTCGATCGCCCGCATGGTATAGCGCATAGCGTGCCCCTTGCTGGCTTTCAGAATTGAGTTGCACAACTGAGCGGCGTGAGAACCCATCCATCAACCAGTTCCAAAGGACCGAGATCCGCGTCTGCATTCCTGGTAAAAACGAAATATAATAAACTCGCCAGAGCAGCCAAGCTGTTCGACCAGTTAATTTTATACCAAAAACTTCAGCCACTCCTCGCCCAGCTCCAAGCGAAGCTAAGGATCCTTTAGAGGTATATTTAAATTCTCTTAAAGGTTGATTGCTAATGCTTGCTTTGATGTTCAATGCTATGTGCTTCGCTTCGCGCACGGCAAATTGCGCAGTTGGTGGGGCAAACTCATCCCGGTGGCTGGCGCCTTCTTTCATTGGAATCAGAGCACAATCACCAATAGACCAGATATTCTGATACCCCTGTACACGGAAGTTACGCTCAACTCTGATACGCCCATGTTGAAAAGGTAACGGCATTTTTGATATGGCTAAAGATGGCGCATTGCCAATTGTAGCAACAATAGTCCGGGTATCTATAATCTCGTTTGCAGTTGTGACAAGCTGCGTGCCAGTACATTTTGCAACGCCAACACCCAGCTGAATTTCAATTCCCCGCTCAGTAAGATTTTTTTGTGCGTATACTGCTAAACTTTCTGGCATTTCATTCAAGACGCGGTCAGAAAATTCCAACACAACAACTCGTATTTCTGAAGTTTCGATATTGGGGTAATAGCAAAGTGATCGGTCAATCAGCTCCTTAATTTCACCGACGGTTTCAATACCTGAAAAACCTCCGCCGATAACAGTAAACGTGAGTGCACCTTTTTTAACTTCAGGTAAGCGGGTGATATTAGCATGTTCCAACCGCTCAATTACATGCGCGCGAAGCCGGCGAGCATCGCTAAGGCTTTTCATTGTAAACGCGTGTTCGTTTAATCCCGGCGTTCGTGATAAATCGCTTCCAGACCCTAACGCTATTACCAAGTGGTCATAATTTAATACTGTTGGACGTCGCTGAACCCCTTGAAATACAGTAACTGTTTGTGCCTCCGGATCAATGCTATCAATCTCAGCCTTACGCATTGAGATACCACGTGTTAGGAAACGTAGGGGCGAAACCGCATTTACTGCTGATATAGCACCACCCGCAACTTCGGGTAAAAGCGGTTGAAACACAAAATAGTTTTCACGATTAACAATTTCTATATCAACGAGTTTTCCCATTACGCGTTGGATGTTGCGAGCAGCGTATAGCCCAGCGAAACCACCACCCAAAATTAAAACACGGCACCCCATAAACAATGACCTTTTTACTTAAATCTACCAAAGACTTTGGTTTGATTTCAAACCAGTATCTCATTTAACATGAAGCACAATGCAAGTGCCGTATTTTGATACATCCTGTGGCACCAGGTCCACAGAGCTGGTGCCACTTAGGCCATGCAGTTTCGGCTAGGGGTCATTAACCGGTAGCCCCGGATCTTGGCACTTCAGTGTTAGATCGATAATTTCATTGAGATCAGGTTTTTTTGAGCTCGACATTTTTGGCTACTTATTAATTTAGTCAATTCCTGCAAATTTAGGGTGGTTCTCGTTAGTCTGACAGCTCCAACGCAACCATACGAATGGTACTGAAATCAGCTTCAGAGTCGATCGGTTGAGTCCACGCTAAATAAATTGTGTCACCACTGCGCACTAATTTTGGAAAATTAAAGGAGCCAGCCGCTGTATGTTCAGTAATGGTTTGCCGAGCTACACATCCATCATTCTTTGTGGCAAGGCACGACATAAGCGCCTCACCGTCACTGGTCCATTCCACCCAAGAAATCAGCGCATCACCCGTTGCTAGCATCAACGTATCTACACGGCCAACACCTTCGCCGCTACCCACTTGAAACGCTGGCCCAAACGTGGTCCCAGAATCTTCTGAAAACGCAACTTTGATTGTGGCGATGTTGTCAGCACCGGTGAACCAAGCTACCACAGCGTCAGTTTGTTGCGCACTAATTGCAGGGCCATTTACCGGGCATCCAGAAATTTCCCAGCCGTCTGCATGGACATTTATAGGGTCAGACCAAATTCCATTTTGACGACGAACAATTGAAATATCGCGAATTTCATCGGCTGTACGGTCACGGTAAGCTATCAGGACAGTTCCATTCCCCGTGATGGCGCCACTAGTCTGACAGCAAGAACAAGCGCGCAAATCCAGTGGTATGTCTTTACCAAGGGTACCGTCTTTGCCAACCGTCGTGCTCCGTAGTTGTACAGCGTTACCAAAACTATCCCTAGCGCCTTGGCTGTTATATTTTCGCGCATCCAGCCAGATAGCAACCATTTCGTCTCCTGCCGTGGGCAACAGCGTTAAAAACCCATGCTGTCGTCTTGACTGATCATCATGTGGTATAATTGGGGGACCCCAATTCTGACCTGCATCAAAAGATAAAGCGATATTGATATCGTAGGCATAAGAAAGGTTTGCATTTTCTTGAAGCCAACTGACCGCAAGTGTACCGTCATTAAAGGCTGCAATAGTTGGAAAGTCAGCCCAATTTACGAACAAACTATTTGATTTGGTTATGGTAACGGGCCTTGACCAGCTTCCGCCTTGAAGTTTTGACGTCTTAATTGCAAAATCTGTTCCATCAGGTTCGGTCCATGACATAATAATACTGCCATCTGCGGTACCGAATAGTGCTGGTTCCATAGCGTTTGTTCCAACTGGTGTAGCTATTTCTGAAACGTCATCAAATACTTGCGCTGCCAGAACTTTTGGAAAAAATATAAGGAAGCACAGAGACAGCTTTATCATGGCATCTCGTTGCTTTGAGATAGTGAAACCATTAAGCTTTACTCCATAAGGTCCTAAGCATACCTACCCATTTCCGGTAGTAGAGCTACAGTTAGCATTCCAAAAAAGAACGCTCTATCTTTCATATTGCGCGTATTCAAGGCTCTGATCAACCCTTTTGGCGGCCGCACCAAAAGGTTAAGTTGATCAGACTATTAGGCCAGATAAAATAATTTGAGGCGAGCAAGGCAAACTTTGTTACCTGGTCTGGTGGCAAGACATCCCTTATGATCATTTGGTTGGACGTAAACCCCATCCGGCACGCACAAGTCCCGCAGCGTCCAGCTAGTATTCGAGCCGCTTTAGTTTGCCAATAACCTTACACCCAACCTTCGACGCGTAGCGTACGATTGGGCTAGGCAGCTTTTAACCGTCCTGGCCCAGCATTGTATTTTAACTCAAGTTCTTTAACTAAAGCTCTTGATACCTCCCCTGAAAAAGTTATCTAAAAATATCTAAATTTAAAAAAGGATAATTTTGTGGAACAAATAGCACTTTTAATTACATCCTTTTTGTTTGGAGGCATGATGCTATTTGCTGCCGGTTTTGGGCCATTAGTCTTAAAAAACTTAGAAGGAAACGTAGCCCGCGCATTTATCCGCAACACTTTTCCACACTTTTACCTTTTTGTTTTGACCAGTTCACTCTTAGCAGCAGTAACTGTTTTTATATTTGTGCCTTTCGCCTCAATAGCTTTGCTTTCTATATTTTTTTCGACCCTTCCAACACGACAGATCTTGATGCCAGCAATAAACGCCGCCGCAGATGAAGATGACTGGAAAAGGTTTAAAATCTTGCACGCGCTTTCTGTGGCAATAACACTTGCGCATATCGTTATTGCGGGCGCGGTCTTGTGCGTTTTATAGGACTTATGTCAATTATGTGAATTAATAGTATTATTTTTAATATCCAAAGATATTTTTACTGATGGCGCGTATTATCGTGCGCTCGTTTAAAAAATATCCTACTAGACTGTGAGTAGTGGCGTTTTCTTTGTTCTTAATGAAAGAGCTTGGTTGGAGTGCTGTATTCTGTTTTGGTTCTCAAATTTTCAACTGAGTTGCCAAGCATGATAGGAATATAACCACTTAATAAAGATGTTTATAGGTATCATACATAATATTCACTTTACCAGTCAGTCGCCCATATTGGTGCGTCTATGAACTTCGATGGCATAGTGTATTGTAACTCACGTCTCATAAAACTGGAACCCGTTTTGTGTTTTATACCGGTGGGCGTTATTTATTGCGACCCCAACTGCATAGTCCGGGCCGCCTTCGTCTGACAGCACCCTTCAGATAGGCGGAGCCGCTCGCTCAGTGACTAATTGCTTAGCAGTGACTCTTTCGCGATGTATCATATAAAGCCCAGCGCCAATAATTATCACAATTCCAATGAGACTGAGCGTATTTGGGAAATCGTTAAAAACTAAATATCCAAAAAAGGTGGCCACTGGTA
>JAVLEV010000149.1:0-5171 GCA_031920365.1 Planktomarina sp.
ACCTATTTGGTCGGATGAATTTAACTAAACCATCGGCCGCACGGTGGCTTTGACTGAAGCCGGTAAAAGGGCGCGGCATTGCTATGCGACGAGATGCGATGAGATACGTTGCTTTTATGGTCTCTTGGAGCCTATGATTTTAGGCCCAACCAACAACGCGCGGCCGACTAGCAGCAGTATAAAAAGGCAGGCCGCAAGCTACATATCGGTATTAAACCCACATGAGACATCGCCAACCACCCCATTCACCGGTTGCAGATAAGCTGCCCCACAAAATAATTCACCAAAAAGATCCGACATCACGCGTGTCGATCTATCAATCACCCAAACACAGATAGAACTGATGATAAGCGTGAGTCCAATTTTTGGTGTAATCATACTGCGCTCATTTTTTGTGCCCAACGATTTTGTGTATCCAGTCAGCACCAGTTGGACATAATTGTCTGAGAGCGTATTTTAGCTCATCGTTCACCCTAAGGGGATAATGATAATGCTTAGAACAACCACACCATCGGCTGAGAAAACGGTTCGAGATATAAGTCGAGCCACCCGCAAATATTGTTCATCCAAAGAGAAGATTCGCATTGTGCCCGGAGGCCTTCATGGTGAAAACAGCATTGCTGAACTCTGCCGACGAGAAGGTATTGATGCCGATGGATCTTATCGTTGCTCAAAAGAGTTTCTAAAAGCAGGCAAGAAACGATTAGCCGGTGATACTTTCTGAGACGCCACCACTGATGAAATCAAGAATCTCCGCGGCCAAGCTAGCGAGTCAAAAGAAACGCTGGCTGAATTGATTTTAGAAAACTGATTGCTCAAAAAAAGCGTTCTCGGAGGTGGGGAGGACGGCTTAGGAAATATTCAGTTTCATATAAACTGAGGTCATTAAATTAGCGGAACAACCCAGCTTGTCAGTGTGACAAACACTGGAGCGGTTGGATATCCGTCGGTTCACGGAGGCTGCATATTATTGCTTTGTTGGACTTTTTGGCTAAAAATCCCACTGATTATTAGCCACCAAATCTACTAAATCTGTCCTGCTCTGCCACCCCTTAACCTGCAACTCCGGCTCATCGTAGAAATGCGAGACATGCCCAATGCAGAGATAGGCCGCCACCTCAATTCTTTCCGGTATCTTGAGCAGAGTCTTTAACTTCTGCTTATCCATAATCGATACCCAACCCACACCAATATTTTCTGCCCGCGCCGCCAGTTGGAGGTTTTGTACTGCACAGACGGTGCTGTAGATATCCATCTCCGGCTGGTGGGTCTTACCCAGCACCACAGATCCTCCACGTTCGCGATCACAGGTAATACAGATATTGATCGGCGCATCCAAAATCCCAGCCAATTTAAACTGCCGATAATCATTCTGTCGCTTATCGGTAAACATCTCCGCGGCGTCAGCATTGGCTTGCTGATGGAGGTCATGGATGGATTGTTTGATCAGCTGATCGTGCAGCACAATAAAATTCCACGGCTGAGAAAACCCTACCGAGGGAGCATGATGGGCGGCCCGCAATATACGCTCTAGAACATCATCAGCCACAGGGTCTGGCAAGAACTCACTGCGCACATCGCGTGCGCCCATACAAAACCTTGTAGAAATCATCCCGCTCTTGCTGGCTAATTATTGTATTCAAAGTCTTTCCTTTAAAGAGCCATCAACTTTGAGACGCTTTGGAATAAGAAGTTGTGCTCGCCTATGAAGAGTTTTCAAGCTGCTGTGCCAGCCAAAGGCTTTATCTCTAGAAGGCCATTTAAAAAATATCAACGAAACCAAGGTTCGCTGCGACCTGATCCAGATGGAGAGCCTTGCAGATTGTAAAGCGATGAGCATGAGCGCAATTGTTGGTTTATTCATACCGCGCCGATTTTTTGAGCGAGGCTTTTAGAATGGCCCGCAACACGCAACAGTGCGAGATACGCTACTCACAACCGTTGCAACGGTGCCAAAAATACACCACCCAGCCTTTAATACAGGATAAATTCAGTGCATTTTTGACGTCGCTCAAACGGCTTTGTTGAACTATTGCCCTACTTTTAGGCTGCCGGTTTTACCAAGACCGCCTTTTACCTGCTGAACCTTATAATTTGTCAAAGCCTTAACCATTTGATTAAAGGAATCAGCAAACGCTGCAGTAACAATTTTTCCTTCTGGAGTGTTACTAAAAGCCCCCCCTGCCCCACCAGCACTGCCGCCGAAAAGTGCCCCGCCCAGAGCAAAATCGTAATTAGCCGCATTGCCCACCGCTGCAGAAATTTGTACGCCGGAACGATTATCAATTAACAGTAACGTTGTTGCGGCTTCGTTTTTTTGCATGCCGCCAGCTATAGCAGCACCGATGCCACCAAATAATGCGCCGGCAATAGCCCCTATACCACCAGTGCCTTTTTCTGCAAATTGAACTGACGGACTGATGGTATAGTCAGCCGCTACCATTTGGCCTTTGCCAAAATTACTCCCGGCACGGGTTTCACCCGCTCCCATCAACTCTCTTTCCGCCTTTATTGCGGCCATAACGGCGCCCCGTTCCACCACGACAAAACATCCGGATTGTTGAACCATTAGACGAATAACGGGCGTTGTGCTGCCCAAGTTCGGCATCCGATTAAAATACACCTGCCACCATGGTAGTGATGTGTCTTCGAAGACAGAAAGTGTCCCCAAAGGTTCGCTACACTTTTCAAGTTGATTGTTTGCATTTTGTGTCGACGCGCCGCCTGCCGATCCGGTTACCGTACCACCGCCTTGTCCGCCTCCTAAAGTTGGCAAAGTAGCTTTGCAACCAGATATGACCACTATTGCTGCAACCAATAAACCGCTTAAAACACATTTATTTTTCATCGCTGTACTCCTTCCCCTCACATTGATTTAAAACTGAATACACGGGGAGCTGGTCTCCAGTTTTTACACTTGACGAATGACAAACTAGGTTGTTCGATCGCGTTAACTTGAACACTTAACCGCATGCTAATGACCAACACACGGAATTGGGTATCGAAGTGAAGCGGCCCAACTGGTTAGAAAACGTGCTACTACTAGTGGATGCGACTGACGAACCAGCAGATCCAATAGGTAAGACCACGCAACCAAGAGTAGGCTGTGAAAGGAAATTTGAAATAAAAAAGTGCAACATCAAAGAAACCAAAATCCTTTTCGGCGCGTTATTATTACAGTGTAGTCGAAATTATCGAAGTCTGTTTTTATAACGCCATAACGCATTACATCAAGCAGTTTATGAGGGTTTTAAGTAAAATTTGGCCGCATCTTTTTCTAAAAGAGAACAAGAAAAAGAAGGAGAAAGGGACAATGGAAGTGGAAGGGCTAATAATAATAGAAACCCATTAACTGCCAAACTGTTTAGGGTGCGTTGGTCGCCGTGACGGCAAAATGCCAGCAGCGCCATAAAAATCTATCCACCTTACCTACAAAAGGCAAGGCGCTGCGGATCAGCGCGAACAATCTAGCGCGCCGGGCGACCAAACAGTGATGCAAGCCTGATTAATTTAAGTTTTAGCGCGCGTTAAAATTCTCGATCGATGAAAAAACGTCATTAAACTCCGAGTTTAAGCCAAACGTCGTCTATCCTTGTATTGACTAAATACCGATATTAACGGTTTAAACTGGGTAAAGATGGCGACAAAAAATACCACTACAGACCCTAACAAATTACAGCTTGCCCTAAAAATAGTCGGTTTAGCATGGGCTAGTTTTTATGTGATTGCTGCAGTCAGTCAGCAGTTTTTTCCTATCGACCCCGATAGTTTAATGGGCTTATTTTTTGTATGGGGGCATGGCGGTGTCGCCTATGTCTCTATGATCTGTGCCATCAATATACCTCTGGGTCTGGCGCTGTATTTGTCGGCAGCCAACCCTGGACGGCATGCTTCAGCCATTGATTTATGCTTGGTGATTAATTTTTCGCATTTGATCTGTATGTTGATTATGTCGTTTACCCATGACAACGCCATGTTACACCTCGCCGGTGACGTGCCTATTGGGCTTGTCGCCATGTCGGTACTGGCTTATTACTGGCTGCCCCTGCGCTCGCGGTTAATTAACGAGTATATCAACGGTTCAAGCGCTGGCCCGGCGTAAAGAGAGCGCGTTTTATAGGTTTCAGAGCCTAGATAACAATTAGAGTAAGATTTATTCCGAATTACGCTCCTCCAAACCCTCTATTTTTGCTAGGACTTTTTGTAATGTTAATTTGATTTCGTCTGCTAGATCTATACCGTCATGCTTTGACATTAATGTGAGAAGTTCGCAATCAATTTTTTTCTTTAACGGCCTAAAATCGTCATTAATTCTGCCGGCATGCCCCCCCCATTCTTGATAAGATTTACCTTGTGACTTCATGTCATCTATTATTTTATTGTGATATTCAATTTTTTGCTGAATCAAATTTGAAGAGTGAACTAACGCGCTTATTCTTCCATTTTTGATGATTTCATACTTTTGCAGAGTAAAAGCTCGAGCAGCTACTATGAGAGCTATTGCTCCAACAATTACTTCTAAAAAGTCCATAATATTTCCTTTATGCAGGAATGAGTGAAAGGTTAACGCCCACTTAAGAGGCAAAATCGAGTTGGCTAAAATAGGTGAACGGAGTGGAAAAATAGCCAACTTTATTTTGGCCCTCTTTAAGTTTTTGTTAGCCTTTGCTATGACTAACATTGAAGCTAGTTGATTTCCCAATATTTAGTGTGTTCGTTACAAATAACGCATCTACGTCTAAATTTAGCGGGCATTATTTAGACGGATGTCCGTCAAGCCAAGCAAAAAAGAAGATAGATTTACCATCTTTAATTTGCCCCATTAAAGGAATATCGGAAAAGATTAAGTCAGGTTCTTTACCACTTAATACTCTGAAGTAAACGCCAAACTCTTCTATTGAATATGTTGATTCTTTGGGTAAAGTTAATTCAAGTGTTATGGTGCCGTTAGGTTAGCAAGAGCGATCAGCGCTAGTTGAACCACGTGTAACTTTAAGTATTTTCACTACTGGCTTCGGTACACTTTCCCAAAATTCACTACCAGAACGAGGATCAGACTGAGCAGGTCCTGCATGCTCTTTTCATCTATCTAGAGTAGGAGTGAAAACTTTAGCACCACTACCAAAATAACAAGCATAAATAGAGTGTGAAAAAATCATAGAGCTAAATAT
>JAVLEV010000150.1:0-5130 GCA_031920365.1 Planktomarina sp.
TAACATCATCAAGGGTGCCAGCAGATACCAAACCAGCCGCAAGGCCAGCAACAGTCAACGCACCAAGAAATACGGTTTTTTTCATTTTTACCTCATCCTATTGTCCATCCCAAGTGGGACGGTCTGATCCAATCAAATTGATTGGTGTGAATACAAGAGTTTCCCCTCGCAATGTTGATGACAATGCCCAGTTTCCAAGCTCTAGGTCAAGAGAAGTATGCACATATCGTTTAAAATATAGGAAATATTACATATATTGGATAACTTATTCATAGTGTGAAACGAGTAAGCTACATTTTGAGGCAAAGTTTGTAGAATCGATCTGCGTGCAAGAAGGCATCTCGCTTGATTTCAGCCGTAGCGTCAGCGTCATCGTCCTGTCCCCAATGTTCAATTTGCCATAGCTCGTCCAAACGAGACCTAATCCACAAATCATCATTACCAAAAGCCCCAGCCTGTGCTGCCAAGCCAATCACGAGTGAACCGGACATGCTCACTAGGTCATGAAGCGCCGCGAGTTCAAAAGGCGTTTGCGCTGTCACGAGGGCGGTTAAATTAATCACTGAGTTTGCAGGCTGTTCCACATGCATCACGCCTTCAACCGTCAATAAAGGCGCGTCAAGTACTTCAGCTGCCCAAGACAGAAGCGGGTCCCATGCCTCTTTTTGCCGTTCAATAAGTTCTTGCGGCGCCGGTGCACGATAGCACAAAAAATCATCTTCGCCATAAGCCGCGATGAGGGCGGCAACTTCGGCTTTTTGGGGGGTCACCTTATCGATTGCTGCATTAGCAGATCGAGTAGTAGGCATGGTCCGTGGATCAATTTTTTCTTTCTGCGCATTCCACTCGGCGGCAATAGCTTCAGCCATTGCATGGGTTGGAACCGCCAATGTTGCCTTTGCTGGCGTTTTGACTAATCTACCATCCAATAAAATAACATGCTGTGCATCTTGGCACTCAATGGCCACAGTTTCCCAAGATCGCTTGGCAGCCCAATCGCTCATTTGTCACTCCACAAGTTTTGAATTTCTGGCAGTAATTGGTCAAAATGATCAATCACTCGGTCTGCATTTTCACCAACAGCGCTGGCACTATGATAGCCCCAACTGACCCCAATCGTTTTTAAGCCAGCTGCGCGGCCCATTTCCATATCAAAGGAAGTATCGCCAATCATGGCACCACGTGATGCCCCTGTTTCAGCCATAGCTTGCAACCCCATCGCAGGGTTTGGCTTTGAGGGATGGTCATCGGCCACTTGCTCTGTACCAAAACGGCCAACTAGGCCGGAATTTTCCAACACATGGTCCAATCCACGCCGGGATTTTCCCGTGGCAATCCCAAGCACAAAAGAATCCACGGCCCAAAGATTATTAAGACAAGTCAGTGCCCCCGGGTACAGTTGCGAGGATGCTATCGTCTGGCGTAATTTGGAAAAGCTGTCTTTATAGGAATTCACTAAAGCCAATCGCTCTACACCATCAGCATCCGGGCACAACTGGCCAAATGCTTCAAATAAGGACAAACCAACACTGGTTAATATATCTTCTCGATTGGGAAGCGGAAGCGTGTGACGGGAGAACGCCATCTCCATAGATTTTAAGATATGAGCTTGACTATCAATCAGCGTACCGTCCACATCGAATAATATCAGGGTCCGGGGTGGGGTCATTTATCTCCCTCAAAAGGATCAAGCTCCACATCTCTTGGGTCCCACTGCATTTGATCCCATGTACGCTGCATGTGTTCCGGTAATGGTGCTGTGAAAGACAGCATCGCTTTTGTGACCGGGTGCTCCAAACTTAGATGCCGCGCGTGCAAGTGCATTTTCTTACTGATGTCTCCACCCAATTGCGCACCCCATCCGTGTCCAAGGTTTTCTTGACCAGATCCACCATACTTGCCGTCTCCAACAATCGGATGACCCATCTCAGCCATATGCGCACGCAGCTGATGGGTACGGCCAGTTATCGGAACCAAAGCAATCCAAGCTGCCCGACTACCAAGGGGAGACAGAACCGCATAATCTGTAGTGGCGCGCTTTGCACCCGGTGTTTTTATGACTTCGTTGGGATGCACACACTGCATCTTCTCGCCCTCACCCGCTGGACCGTGGCCTCCAGCTTTTAGCAAACCATATTTTACAGTGCCCATCTTCGGATGAGGCACACCAGCTACAACAGCCCAATAGATTTTCCGCGTCTCACGATGCCGGAAAGCTTCTGTTAAAGAGGCTGTCATTTGTCGCGTGCGACCCAATATCAAAACACCCGAAGTATCTTTATCTAGGCGGTGCACAAGGCGCGGATTTTCGTCATAACCAAAGCGCAGCGCCGGGGTCAGGCCATCTACGTGCCGGTGTTGCTTACTGCCCCCTTGGACTGGCAGACCTGGCGGCTTGTTTAAGACGATAATTTGATCGTCACGGTAGAGTACGCAAGCTTGGATCATCTTTACATCCGCGTCAGAAATTTTCTTATCTACAATAGGTGGGGCCGGTGTATCGGGGAGCGGTGGAACACGAACAATTTGGCCCACTTCAACACGTGAATTTGACTTTACGCGGCCACCATCCACGCGAATATCACCTTTGCGACACATCTTCTCAATCTGGCCCTGCTGGACCTGGGGAAAATTACGACGGAACCAACGGTCAAGACGCTGGTCACCATCGCCTTCGTTCACTTCTAAAAGTTGTACCCGGCTCATCCCCATATCCCTCGCGCAATCATTAGCCCCAACAGAAGGCTACCTATCGACAAGACAACTGACATTACCACATAGGCTAAGGCTTGCCCCATTGCCCCACGTTCAAATAAACTCACCGCTTCGAATGAAAAAGCCGAAAACGTCGTGAAGCCTCCCAGCAAACCAACCATCATAAATGAGTTCAACTGGGTAACTCCACGCTGAGTGGCAAACACAACAAACAGCCCCATAACAAAAGACCCAAAAATATTTATACCCATCACCGCGACGGGAAACCCCGGACCCATCAGGCGCAAAATACCAATCCCAGTCAAAAACCGAAGGGCAGCACCAATTGCCCCACCGAGGGCCACTTGTAATGTTGTAATAAACATTGAGCTGCAATGTGCCCGAGTAAACAATTTGTCAACCACTACGACGCGTACGTAGTTTTTCAAAATAGGCTAGCCTTTTATTCAACTCTCGCTCAAATCCGCGTTCAACCGGTGCATAATAGGTCGGCCGATCCATACCGTCTGGGAAGTAATTCTGCCCCGAGAACCCATCTTTAGCATCATGGTCGTACTCATATCCATCACCGTAGCCCTGATCCTTCATTAAACCGGTAGGCGCATTTAAAATATGTTTTGGTGGTGGCTGAGATCCCGTACGATCAGCATCCTGTATGGCAGCCTTATAGGCTACATAGGCGGCATTAGATTTTGGTGCGAGAGCTAAATAGGTGACTGCTTGCGCTAGGGCCAACTCACCCTCAGGACTGCCCAGCCGTTCATAAATCTGCCAACACCGCAGACAGACTTCTTGTGCCTGTGGGTCTGCTAGGCCAATATCTTCAACGGCCATGCGCGTGATCCTACGGGCCAAATATTTAGGATCCTCCCCACCGGCCAGCATACGCGCAAACCAATATAAAGCAGCATCAGGGTCTGAGCCACGCACTGATTTATGTAGGGCTGAAATCAAATTATAATGGCTGTCACCAGATTTATCGTAAACTACGGCACGCTTCATCAGGCGGTTTGATAACGTAGATAGGTTGGCTGGGATATCGAGCTGCCAAGCCATTACCTGTTCGATTAAGTTTAAAAGGCTGCGACCATCCCCATCTGCCATTTCGAGTAAACCTCGGCGGGCATCAGCCTCAAGTGGCAATGACAACCCGACCTCAGCCTCCACACGTTGCGCAAGAAGCTCCAACTCTTCGAACGCCAGCCGCTCCAGTACCATCACTTGGGCCCGAGATAGAACGGCTGCATTCAGCTCAAACGAGGGGTTCTCAGTGGTAGCGCCCACCAAAACAATCGTGCCATTTTCCATAAGAGGTAAAAAGCTGTCCTGCTGAGCTTTGTTGAACCTGTGGATTTCATCAACAAAAAGTAGAGTTCCTTGCCCATTATCACACCTAATTTTTGCCGCCTGAAACACCTTGCGTAGCTCAGGAACACCACTAAAAATAGCACTAATTTGGATAAAGTGCAGATCTGTCTCTTGCGCCAAAAGGCGCGCAATAGTGGTTTTCCCAACCCCAGGTGGGCCCCAAAAAATAACTGAGCTCAAAGCCTTGGACGCCAACATCACCGAAAGGGGACCCTCAGACCCCAAAACCTGGCGTTGACCAATCACCTCAGACAAGGATTTCGGCCGTAAACGATCCGCCAAAGGCCTCAAGCCATCTGTGTCCCGCGGGACTTGGCCCGAAATATCAAATAGGTCTACCATTTGGCCCTACCCTAAGCACCGAAGAGCAGAAAGGGAAATATCCATGCTTATATCTAAGCTCCAAAGTAGGTTAAAGGAGGCAGGATTTCCCAGAGTATTAAACGACTTCAGGCCATGAACAGAAAAATAGTTTAAACTGCACAACCTTGAGATAGACCTACAGCAAAATTCCACACAAAAAAGGCCCCCGCATACGCTGAGGCCCTAAAGTAACAATCATATTATATTTATGTGTCCGATGCTTCTAAACGAACCTTATCGGCAGCGCCTTTTGCATCTTTATCCCGGTCCACAAATTCGATGATCGCCATTGGAGCCATGTCACCGTAACGGAAACCAGCTTTCAACACGCGCACATAGCCACCTTGGCGGTCTGCGTAGCGTGGGCCAAGGACATCAAATAACTTAGTAACAAACATGTGCTGCTTCAAACGGCTCATAGACTGACGCCGAGCATGTTCGTCACCGCGCTTACCCAGTGTGATGAGCTTCTCAATAATCGATTTTAATTCTTTTGCCTTTGGTAATGTTGTTTTGATCTGTTCGTGCTCGATTAAAGAACCAGCCATATTTGCAAACATGGCTTTGCGATGTTCGTGGGTTCTATTTAGGCGGCGGTAACCACGTGCGTGACGCATATTATTTCTCCATTTACATTTTTCTTTGTCTGGAGGCACATGCGAGTGAACCTCTCCCTATTGGGGC
>JAVLEV010000151.1:0-5080 GCA_031920365.1 Planktomarina sp.
AATTCGTAGTGTAGTAAAGCATGTAACCCCAGCCGGCTGAACGCAACAAAGTACCCTCAACCATAAGCTTAAGTGCTTCACCTGGACTTTCCCCAATCGCCAAGATCAGCAGGGCAGATAAAAACGCTGCCAATGCCAGAGAGAATAAAGGGACGAGGAGCACATCAGCCCATTTTGGCATCACATCCATTAAAGTGCTCCAAACGTTTTGCTGAAAAAGTGGGTTAAGTTCATGTTATGGCCTCACTGATGACACCTGCCATTAACAGGCCTAGCTCTTTTTCATTTGTTTTTAACGGGTCGCGTTCACCCATAATTTGACCATCAAACATTACTGCAACCCTATCCGATAAGGATAGGATCTCATCTAATTCTACTGAAATAAGTAGAATAGCTTTGCCGCTATCCCGCAACGCAACAATTTGTTGGTGAATAAATTCAATCGCACCAATATCAACGCCACGAGTAGGTTGCCCAACTAAAAGTAAATCTGGATTACGTTCTATCTCACGCGCCAAAACAATTTTTTGCTGATTACCACCTGAAAAGTTTTTGGCCGTTAAATTTGGATTTGGTGGCCGGACGTCAAAACGAGCCATCTTAGCCGCTGTTTCTTCACGGATCGCAGCATTATTCATCAAAAAACGGTTTGATTGGTTAGCGGGGTCCCGGTGATAGCCAAAAATAGCATTTTCCCAGGCCATGAAGTCCATGATCAGACCCTCACGCTGGCGATCTTCTGGGACGTGAGCAATTCCTCGCGCGCGCCGCGATTGCCCATCACTATAGGCGCCCGTCAGATCAATTTCTAATCCATTAATACGGATGGAACCCGTCGCAGATTGGTACCCGCCCAAAACCTGTAATAGCTCAGATTGGCCATTTCCAGCAACACCGGCAATACCCAAAATTTCTCCAGCGCGTACATTGAGGCTTACGTCTTTGAGCCTAAGCACTCCAGCTTCATCAACCACGTTTAATCCAGATACTTCCAGAACCTGATGCTTGGGCTGAGCAGGTGTTTTATCGACGCGTAGTAAAACTTTTCGACCAACCATGAGTTCAGCTAAATTCTCAGGACTTGTTTCACTGGTTTTCACAGTTGCAGTCATCTCACCACGACGCATGACGCTTACTGTGTCCGTAATATCCATAATTTCCCGCAGCTTATGTGTGATCAAAATAATGGTTTTACCTTCTTCACGAAGTCTTCCCAATATCCTAAAGAGCTGCCCAGCTTCCGCCGGTGTAAGAACACCAGTGGGTTCATCTAATATCAAGATATTGGCTTTGCGGTAGAGCGCCTTAAGAATTTCGACACGCTGCTGCATGCCAACTCCAATTTCCTCAATCACAGCGTCAGGGTCAACATTTAGCTCATATTCTGCTGCCAACTCTCCTAACTCTGCCCGTGCTTTACGCATAGATGGAGCCAAAAATGCTCCGCTCTCCGCACCCAGCACAATATTTTCAAGCACTGTAAAGTTTTCAACTAATTTGAAGTGTTGGAAGACCATACCAATACCCGCAAAAATTGCAGCTTGGCTATCGGGGATCAAAACTTTTTGACCATCAATAAAAATCTCACCAGCATCAGCTTTATAAAAGCCATACAGGATCGACATCAAAGTAGATTTTCCAGCACCATTCTCTCCGATAATACCATGAATAGTTCCGGGCATTACGCGGATTGAAATATCTTTATTGGCCTGTACGGGACCAAAAGCTTTGGAAATGCCTTTTAATTCAATGGCTGGACTATTGGTCATCAAGATCCCTTTAATTATAAAGGGCCGCGCCAAGGAATTGGCACGACCCGATAGATTAATCCTATTAAGGCTGGACTAGAAAGACACCGCTGGGCATGTCTCATCATCAGTGTAGTTATGAACTGATAAAGAACCACCGGAGATTGCGGCCTCAGCCGCCTCAACTTTTTCCTGCATGTCAGTAGTTACCAAAGATGCATTGTGTTCATCCATTGCAAAACCCACAGCGCCTGTAAAGTTGCCAGTTTCAAGATTGTTGCCTGCTTTGAACGCTTCATAGACAGCAATATCCACACGCTTCAACATAGAGGTTAAAACTTTGCCAGAGTGCAGATAGTTTTGATTGCTATCAACACCGATGGACAGAATGCCCTCGTCAGCTGCAGTCTGCAGTACGCCAACACCTGTTCCACCAGCTGCGGCAAAAACAACATCAGCACCTTGACTGATTTGCGCTTTTGTAAGCTCAGAACCCTTTACCGGGTCATTCCAAGCTGCAGGCGTTGTCCCTGTCATATTGGCTATGACGGTTGCATTAGGATTAACCGCCTTAACACCCTGGGCGTAACCACAGCCAAAACGTCGAATTAAAGGAATGTCCATGCCGCCGACAAAGCCTACGGTACCAGTTTTGGAAGCTTGCGCCGCCAACATTCCAACAAGATAAGAACCTTCATGTTCATTAAATCCAATACCACGCACGTTGGGCATGCTTAACCAATTTACATCGATGACAGCAAATTTTGTATCTGGGTAGTCCGGCGCTACTTTGCTAAGCGCGTCAGCAAAAGCGAAACCAGCCATTACGATTGGATTTGAACCTGCTTCAGCAAAGCGACGTAGAGCCTGCTCACGCTGAGCTTCATTTTGAAGTTCAATTTCACGGAATGAACCGCCAGTTTCGTCAGCCCAACGCTCTGCACCAGCGAAAGCAGCTTCGTTGAATGATTTGTCAAATTTCCCACCAAGGTCGAATATGATAGCAGGATCGGCAAGGGCTGCCGTAGCTGTAAGCGCCACAACAGCTGCGCTGCCTATAATAGATTTCATAAAGCTCATTAGAGTCTCCCGTTAATAACTAAAGCCCAGCGGAGAGAATCTCTCTACGCAAATTGGAGCAGATCAAGCGATCATGGCTAAATTAGCTCATTCTGCCAAGGCAGGTTCAATAAAAAAATAAAAAAAAACTAATATTTTATAAAATCTAAAATAGTATTTAATTAAAAATTTAAAATTAAATATTTTAAATCAATTTCTTACTGAAAACTAAGGCGTCAAAAGAAGCCCCATCTATCCGTTTATAATATCCTTTACGAAGCCCAACTTGTGCAAAGCCTAGGCCCTCATATAAAGAGATTGCTGGCATATTATCAGACGCAACCTCCAAAAAGCCCAAAAGCCCACCATTGCAGGCAGCCTTGTGCAGTAGTTTCAATACCACTATCCGCGCAAAACCTTGGTTTTGATGGGAAGGCGCGCACGCAACAGTTAAGATTTCCAACTCATCTACAACTAATCGACCCATAACGAAGCATTCTGATTGTGATATCAAAAAAACACCAGGCTGCTCAATCAAATTCTCAAATTCAATGGCACTCCAAGAGCGTTCTTTAGTGAATGCTTTATAATGTATTTTCGCAAGCTCTGTTGTAGTTAAGCTTCTGTTAGGCTGCAACTGGCCGGACTTCAACCACTTCAGGGATGTAATGCCGGAGTAAGTTTTCTATACCCATTTTCAGTGTAAGAGTTGAGGACGGGCAACCCGCACAGGCCCCTTTCATGTGAAGATAGACGATACCACGATCAAAACCATGAAACGTAATATCTCCTCCATCTTGCGCTACGGCAGGACGAACGCGAGTATCTAAGAGTTCTTTAATTTGAACAACAATAGATTCATCAGCAGCGTCGTAATCACCCTCCGCAGCAGCAGCAGTTTGACCATCAGATAATACGGGTGCCCCAGACTGAAAGTGCTCCATAATAGCGCCAAGCAGCGCCGGTTTAATGTGATCCCAGTCGACCGTGTCAGTTTTGGTTACTGTCACAAAATCAGAACCTAAAAACACACCAGACGTACCTTCAACAGCAAAAAGTCTCTGAGCCAAAGGACTGGCGGCAGCGCCATCTGGCGATGGAAAGTCTGCCGTGCCCATATCCATAACAGATTGGCCTGGCAAAAATTTCAGAGTAGCGGGGTTCGGTGTACTTTCGGTTTGAATAAACATTATAGCTTGCTCCGGTTTTTCTCATTAAACATGAGGTACACACATCACAATGTCAAGTTTTTAGAATAATTCTAACTTAAAAGGTGCCCTTTACTTACTCTAGCTTAGCGCTTGTAATTGCTCTTTGCTCAAGCTACCCGGAACGATCACTATGGGGACTTCCAAACTACCAGATAATTTTGACAGTTGCGTTACCAATGGGCCCGGACCTTTGCGATCTATAGCCGCCCCTAAAACAAGAATATCAACCTCAGAGTCATCGCGGATTTGTGATAATATCTCAGAAACAACCTCACCTTCACGGATCACTAACTCAGGGTTAACCTGATGTTTATCACGCATCCATTTAGCGAATACTTCAAAGTGAGCGTTTATCCGATCCCGAGCTTCTTCACGCATTATTGCGCCCACACCAATCCAGTGATTAAATTCTTCTGGTGGTATTACGGCTAGAATTTCAACGAGTGCACCAGTATTTTCTGCACGCATTGCTGCAAAACGCATTGCATTTAAGCATTCTGTAGAACTGTCCAGCACAACCATAAATTTTCGCATTAAGGGCCTCCATTAATACGATTACCATGCCTGCCGCTTGCCATGCCTGCAACGATAAAATTGCGCTTCAGTTTAATATAAAGAATTAAAGTTACGTATTAACACCTAGCGCAGCATACCCACAATATCATAGGTTTTTTGTAAAATTGGCGCTGCCAGGGTTCGGCCCCGCTCAGCTCCGCGTGCCAGGATGCGGTCAATCTCCTCTGAATCCCGCATCAAACGTGACATTTCATTTGAAATAGGGGCTAGTTTTTCTACAGCCAAATCCGCAAGCTTGGGCTTAAATGTACCAAATTGTTGACCGGAAAACTCATCAATCACAGCCTGCACAGTCATGTCGTTAAGCGATGCATAAATATTGATCAAGTTGCGCGCTTCAGGCCGGCCATTTAAGCCTTCTAAATCGTCAGGCAGAGGGTCCATATCTGTTTTGGCCTTCTTTATTTTTTTGACCAAGGTCTCAGCATCATCCGTCATATTCAAACGGCTCATATCGCTTGGATCTGATTTTGACATTTTCTTAGT
>JAVLEV010000152.1:0-5073 GCA_031920365.1 Planktomarina sp.
ACTTTATCCACACTACCTGCGATTAGAATTGGGAGAAAGAGGAAAATCGACCCCTTTTGGCTTTGCCGCGCCTTAAAAGGAGTGTTTTTCTCCTTAAACTATCTCGTTTTTATCATAATAGTACTAGCGATTGGCACCTGGCACCCAAAGTATATCTGACTTGCCGTCGTCATTTGCAATGCGACCTGCTACAAAAAACCAATCTGACAAGCGGTTTAAATATTTTATTGCGGATGTATTAACTGCTTCTCCAGCTGCGAGCTCGACCGTCATCCGTTCTGCGCGCCGCGAAACTGTTCGGCACAAGTGCAAATAGCCTGCTAGAGTTGTTCCTCCTGGAAGTATAAAGGAGCGCAGAGGCTCAAGCGCTTCATTCATCAAATCAATTTCTGCTTCTAGTCTTGCCACTTGTGTCGCTGTCATACGCAGAGGCTGATATTCAGCCTGAGTATCTTTTTTCATATCTGGTCGACAAAGGTCAGCGCCAAGATCAAAAAGGTCATTTTGTATGGCAGCTAATTGCGTATCTAGTTTGCCTTCCGAATGCTGCCGGGCAAGCCCAACTGTTGCATTGGTTTCATCCACCGTGCCATAGGCATTCACCCGTAAAGAGTGCTTGTCGACACGCTCGCCATTGCCCAACGCTGTTTGGCCCTTGTCACCAGTTTTGGTGTAAATTTTATTTAAAACAATCATAATTAGCTCTTCCCAAAAAATACTGCAGCTAGAATTAGCAGAACAGCTATAAATTGCGCGGCAATTCTGTAGCGCATCAGTCGGTTAGAATACTTTTTACTGAATTCGCCACCTTTGGCAAAGCTACCGATTCCTAGGGCCAAAATTGCAAGAACCACTATGCAGGCAATGCTAGCGATTATGAAAAGAGGATCTTTGTCCATTACGGTGCTCCTAACGTTAACCGTTTATGTAGGCGAGATCGCACAAAAGACCAATGCCATGCGACATCACATCCGTGATATTAACCAATCTAGCGCGCGGGTTGGCAAGATACGACGCAGCATACCCATCACATAGGTTGGGGTGGTGACGTAGTAGCGCGGCTTTGGGTTGTCACTTTCTAACGCTTTTATAACTTTGGCTGTGACGGCGGATGTTCTTAGCTCAAAGGCATCGGGGCCGTCTCGCGGTTTGTAGAGTCGTTTTAACAGATCACTTTCATACTGTACTCTACGAGGAGAATTTTTCCAATCAATCCATTTTTCAAAATGTAGTATCGAGTTTTCTCTGATCATGGTCCTAATTGGCCCAGGCTCGATCAGAATAATTTTGATATTGGTGTCGCGCATTTCAATGCGCAGCGTATCAGTCAAACCCTCCAGCGCGAATTTTGAGGAGGTGTAGGCTCCACGCCAACGCATCACGACGAGTCCCAAAACTGACGAACAATTTAGAATTCTTCCATACCCTTGCATCCTCATTATAGGAATGACCTGACGCATGATCTCATGATAGCCAAACACATTGGTTTCATAAATCGAACGCAACGCGTCAGTTGGGACATCCTCAACTGCACCTGGTAAAGCAAAGGCGCCATTGCTGAACACAGCATCCAAAGTTCCACCGGTTTTTTTTGTGATGTAAGCGAGTGCCTCGGTGATAGATAGCGCATCGGTATGATCCAGCCTTGGCGCGTTCATGCCCATCTGTGCAATGCGTTCGCAATCTTCCTGTTTGCGACAGCTTGCAAACACCAACCACCCTCTCGCATGAAGTGTTTTAGCGCAATCCAAGCCAATGCCAGAAGAACACCCAGTAATTAGAATCGATTTTTGCATGCTTGACCCCTGAATTTTGTATTCCACGTTGATATTTATTAACTGCTTACGAATTTCAGCCACAAGCTAAGACGGTTGGGCTGGACCTACCAGATTTGCACAGTTACACCATATCTATGTCCAACCAGTTAACTGATACCAATACACCACCAAATGAAGTTTCGGAACCGCTGCGACGGGCGATCGGTGAGCGCTACCTCACCTATGCGCTGTCGACAATCATGCACCGCGCGCTGCCTGATGCCCGAGATGGCTTGAAGCCTGTGCACCGGCGCATTCTATATGCTATGCGGGAACTAAAGCTGCATGCTACCGGTGGATTTCGAAAATCAGCCAAGATATCTGGCGATGTGATGGGCAACTATCATCCCCATGGCGATGCTGCAATTTATGACGCAATGGCGCGCTTGGCACAAGATTTCAACGTGCGATACCCATTAGTTGATGGCCAAGGAAACTTTGGCAACATTGACGGCGATAATCCAGCCGCTAGCCGTTATACAGAAGCTCGGATGACCATCGTTGCAGAGGCCTTGCTCGAGGGTCTTTCAGAAAATTCGGTTGATTTTAGAGAAAATTATGATGGTACCCTGACGGAACCTATCGTTTTACCTGCCACGTTTCCGAACCTTCTAGCCAATGGCAGTAGTGGTATTGCTGTGGGCATGGCCACCAACATTCCACCGCACAATATTTCAGAGTTGATTGATGCCTGTTTGCATTTGATTAAAACTCCCGATGCACGTGATGATACTCTTTTACAATACGTTCCTGGTCCTGACTTTCCAACTGGCGGTATTTTAGTGGAGCCACCAGAAAATATAGCGCAAGCCTATCGTACGGGCCGTGGCTCTTTCCGATTGCGGTGCAAATGGGAGATTGAAGACCTTGGCAGGGGCCTGTGGCAGATTGTGGTTACTGAAATCCCTTATCAAGTACAAAAATCAAAATTAATCGAAAAACTTGCTGAGGTCATTCAAACCAAAAAAGTCCCAATATTGGGCGATGTACGAGACGAATCTGCTGAAGACCTTAGGGTTGTCTTGGAACCACGCACTAAAAATGTGGATCCAGATATTCTGATGGGCATGCTCTATCGCAATAGCGATTTAGAACTGCGCTTTAGTTTAAATATGAATGTGCTAATCGATGGCCTAACTCCTAAAGTGTGCAGCATGAAGGAAGTTTTGCGTGCCTTTTTAGATCACCGCCAAGAGGTTCTAGTCAGGCGGGCCGTTCACCGTCTCTCTAAGATTGACCATCGTTTAGAAGTTTTAGAAGGTTTTATTTTAGCCTTTTTGAATTTGGATCGTGTGATCGATATCATACGGTTCGACAACGATCCAAAAATTGCTCTAATGTTTGAGGAGTGGGCGCGCGACCACCCGCGCGCTATGGCTGAAATCGACTACGTAGGCCCGCTGAGTTATCGTAAGGTTGAGGTTGGTCAAGAAGAGTTGAGCGATGTTCAGGCTGAGGCTATTTTGAACATGCGTCTGCGAAGTTTGCGGCGTCTGGAAGAAATGGAGCTGCGTCGTGAGCGCGATGCATTGCAACAAGAACGCGCTAGCCTTGATGATTTGATTGCGGATACGGGCCTGCAATGGGGAAAAATTAGTGAGCAGTTGCGCGCCACTCGCAAGGCTTTTGGCAGAGACTACGCTGGTGGTGCGCGTCGTACGGCCTTTGCCGTTGCTGGCGAAGTTGAAGATGTGCCGCTTGAGGCGATGATTGAGCGAGAGCCTGTCACTGTTGTTTGTTCCAAAATGGGTTGGATACGAGCGATGTCTGGTCATCTGGCGCTTGAAAAAGTTCTTAAATACAAGGATGGTGATGAAGCTCAATTTGTCTTTCATGCCGAAACTACTGATAAAATAATTGTATTTGGTACTAATGGCCGATTTTATACTTTGATTGCGGATAACCTACCTGGTGGGCGTGGGATGGGCGAACCTTTGCGTCTTATGATTGACCTGCCTAATGAAGTTGGGATCGTAGATTTGTTTATCCACGACCCACTGGGTAAACGCTTAGTTGCCTCCATAGCCGGTGATGGGTTCATTGTACCTGAGGCTGAAATTGTGGCGCAAACCCGTACAGGCCGTCAGGTCTTAAATGTGAAAGGGGATGTGAAAGCCATTTTGGCAAATCGTGTGACTGGCGATCACGTTGCATGTGTTGGTGAAAACCGCAAAGTGTTAGTATTTCCTATTAATGAGCTGCCTGAAATGGGGCGTGGTAAGGGTGTCCGCCTGCAGAAGTACAAAGATGGAGGCCTTTCAGATGCCACCACATTTGCAATACGGGACGGCTTGGCTTGGAAAGATCCTGCAGAGCGCACACGTACTGTAGAAGAAGCAGAGCTTTTGGAGTGGGTTGGTAAGCGAGCAAGCTTTGGGCGGATGGCGCCACGTGGATTCCCGCGCAATAATCTGTTTACAAAGTGATGTAAATTTATGTTGGAGTACTACTTATCTTTGCTAGTAGTTTCAAGATTTTGAGGATTCGCAATGGCTTGGCGCGCTGTATATATGTACTGTCTGCTCCTAGTAGCATGTACTTCACAAACGCAGAAATTTGATTCTAAGCCTGTTCCAATTGGGAATTTTAGATTAGCGCAAATGGTTCCGCGAGTGGGAGAAGAACTAGCAAAAGGCCCATTTTCACGAACTGCCAGTGGTAAAGAATGGATAGCGGCTATTGATATTGCGTTTAAGGACAGGTTTTTCAGGTTTGAAGGTGGCTCTTATTACCACCTAGGCGTAACAGTGAATGGCTACATACTTGCTAAGCCGGGCATTCCTTTGGTTGCCGCACCAAAATCAGTTTTGATTTTTAGTGTAATTGTGATCGAAGATCACACTGGCAAAGTACTTACTGAAAAGCCGCATCAAATAACCGTATTGGAGCAGCTTGGCAGCTATTCATTGATAGGGTCGGGTTATACACGGTCACGCGAACAGCAGCTTACCGATTTGGCTACGCAAGCAGCCTTTAGTACAGAGACTTGGCTACGAGGTCAGCCTTGGTTTTTCGGCTCAGACACCATTGTGGTAATGCCTGATGGTGTGAAAATAGATCACGCTGTAGTGGCTCAAAGTGACACTCAATAGCATCGCTTACGTTTGCTTTGAGATAAGGGTCTTGATTTTCATCCCATGGTCCAATAAGCGCGCTTCGATATCGTAATAGTGGGGCCGCCGGCCCCTTTAGTATAAGGTTGCCTCCCATGGCCAAGGAAAAGTTTGAACGATCAAAACCACACGTAAACATCGGC
>JAVLEV010000153.1:0-5065 GCA_031920365.1 Planktomarina sp.
AGCACACCCTTGGTAAGGGTGAGGTCGAGAGTTCAATCCTCTCTCACAGCACCATTAATCTCCAAATTAAAAATAGATATTATATGTAAGAAAGCCAGCCTGGCAGCATTAAGCGTAGTCCAGCCTCAAATTTGGCTTCGGCTCCAGGTCTGTTTTAATTCCCTGCTCAATATAATCCCAAGCAGCCATGGCAATCATTGCGGCATTATCAGTGGCCCACTCTTGTGGTGGCAAGCACAGAGTTATACTGGACTTCTCAGTGATATCTAGCATGCGCGCACGTAGTTGCGCGCTTGCCGCAACACCTCCCACAACCGCAAGGGTAACAGGTTTCATTTCCTGGACAGCACGTAGAACTTTAGTTGAGAGAACATCTAGGCAAGACTCAACAAAGGAAGCAGCCACGTCATTTACATTAAACTCCGTATGCATCTCAACATAGCGCCCTACGCTAGATTTCAGACCAGAGAAGGAAAACTCATAACCCGATTTGATCATTGGCCGTGGAAACTTGATACAAGCTGTTCCAGTAGTTGCCATAAGGTCAATCGCTGGGCCACCAGGCATACCAAGCCCTAAGGTACGCGCTACTTTATCGTAGCATTCTCCAACAGAATCATCTCGGGTTGTGCCAATGAGTTTATAAGAATGTTGGTCTTTCAAATAAGCTAAGAGGGTATGACCACCAGACACTAACAAAATTAAGGCAGGATAGGTGAGGCGCTTTTTTTCGAGATCCACACTGCGAATGTGTCCACGCAAATGGTTTATGCCATAGGTTGGGATTTTCCAAGCCATGCCAAGCGCTTGAGCGGTGGACAACCCCACCAGAAGCGACCCCATCAAACCCGGTCCACGTGTCACACCAATAGCCTGCAAGTCTGAGGATGTGACCTTTGCCTTGGTCATCACCCTTTCGATCAGGGGCAAAATTGCTTCTAAGTGCGCCCGACTGGCGAGTTCAGGGTATACCCCACCAAATTCAGAATGAACTTCGTATTGAGACACAGTTTCAATCGCAGTAACCTTACCTTGCTGATCTACCAAAGCCACAGAAGTATCATCACAGGAGGTTTCGATTCCTAATACCAAATCACCCATGCTGCACCACCACCCATTTCGACAAATCAGCCACAGAAACAGCACCAACCCTCTCTACGACTGCTAGATCTTTACTACAATTAACTAGTGTCGAAGCAATATCCCCACCAGTCTCATCCTCAATCACCAAATCAGGTACTCCAGTTAGCTGGGCCAAAACTCCGTTTACCGTTTGTGGGGTGGGCGCCCCCGCCAGATTTGCACTTGTGACTAAAAGGGGACCTACCTGTGCCAAAATTTCAAGCAACAGTGGCGAGTTCGGAATGCGAAATGCAACCTCA
Organism: Planktomarina sp.; assembly: GCA_031920365.1. GTDB lineage: Bacteria > Pseudomonadota > Alphaproteobacteria > Rhodobacterales > Rhodobacteraceae > Planktomarina. The sequence continues at coordinate 1,383 of JAVLEV010000153.1, forward strand.
TCACGGCCAAGTAGCCAATCTGGACATTTTCGGGGATTAATCGTCGCTACAATTGTAAGCGCACCCGGCACAAACGGGCTGGCCAGTAACTGCTCTATCGCCACACTAATAATCACACCAAGATTAGCTACCTGATCTACGTTGGCCACCATAACTGGCAGAGCTTTAATCCGCGGCCGCTCTTTTAAGGCATAAAGACGATCAATTCCCTGCTCTTGGCTGGGCAATACAGCAAGCCCATACACCGTGTCAGTTGGTATCGCCACAACACCGCCCGTACGCAGGCAAGCTATAGCCTCAGAAAGCTGTAAGAGGTTTTTGTTCTGTAAAGGATCCATCACTGATTATTGACCACAAGGTTTTCCGAAATAGGGTATACGCGCTTCGTCCACGTACTTTTTTTGTATTTGGCCATAGACACTGCCAAAAACGAGGGCATCGACGCTATATTGGCAACTGGTACCGGCCAAGCATCATCTTGCTCTCCCAAAATGTCCACAAAGGAAAACTTTCCAGCAAAACTAGCTGTGCTTTGGTGCCTACGAATAAAAGACTGGACAGCGTCGGTATCTACAAAGCTAAAATCGGATAAGGTACCGTGATCATAAATAGCCATATAGTAATTTGGCTTTGCTGCAGGCCGAATACATACAACAGATTTTTTGGTTAATTGTGCTACGTCATAGCCAATTAATTCAAAAGCATTAATGCCGATAACGGGAATGACATTAGCAAAGCCCAGGGCATTGGCAAAAGCTACTGTTGTTCGCGTGGCACCCAGCCCACCCGGCCCAATATCCACAAAAACGCAGTCTACGTCAGCAATATCTTTTCCACTATGGGTGAAGGCTGCACTAACATAGGTTTCAACATTGCGCGATCCAGCAAGGTCAACATCAACAGTGCTGTCAAACAGCAATTGATCGCCATCAGCTAAGCCAATCGACATTAGCCCAGCTGAGTTTTGCAGAAGCAACGATATTATCGCCATAAATCACTGCAGTCTTGCTGAAAATTATTCATCAGACGGTTTGACCTTGGTCCCTTGGCGGATATTTCAAAGTGCCGCTCATTTTCCCTACCTAATACAAGCGATATTGAAATTTTCAGATAATCGTCAAAAGCACCTTTAATCCGGGACCCCCATTCAATTAAGCAAATAGACCCTTCCATTTCCATTTCGAGACCCAAGTTATGAAACTCATTTGCATCGGCTACACGATAGGCATCTATATGCAAAACATCACAATTGGCAGTCTGATAAATATTGGCGATGGCGTAGGTCGGGCTCGATATATCATCATCAGTTTTTAGGCTTTCAACTACATGACGCACAAAATAGGTTTTCCCAGCGGCCAAGTCACCGTCCAATAGCACAGTATCACCAGACTGAAGCAAAGGCGCTAAAAACGCCGCAATCCGTACCGTCACAGCCTCATTTATCGCAACAACGATAAAGGGTACACTTATAGATGTGACCTCTTCGGTAATAAAGTTGGGGGAGGCGGCTGCTACAGTCAATGTGTCTTTCCATAAATTTGGGTCATGCCTAGCCTCCTTTTAAGGACAGTCTTACAAAAATGGAAGCTAGGGACATATTTGAAGATGCCCGCTTAGAATACTATTCTCAAAACATAAAAGAACTTTGGAAGTAAAACTTAAATCTTGGTTGGTTGAGGGCGACAGAGTAAACTTTTATGCTGCGATGAGCGTACAAAAAGTACCGTTTCTTTAACGCTAAAAACCTTATATTGAATACGGTTAACAAAAAAAATTATACGATGATAGCCCGTTGGTAGGATCCCCTATTGCGAAAATTTAACGATGAAAATTTATAAATCACTAGAGGGTGTTGGAGCGTCTGCATTAATTAGCGCTTGGCGTTTCAGGTCAGTCCAAAAATCAGCTGGAACCTTTACTGATTGCCACCCCAGAATTTCTTCCAGCTCCACTTTGGAACGCGGGCCAGGGATAACTGAAGAGACAATGTTATGTGCCAGTGGGAATTGAAGTGCGGCTGCCGGTAGAGGTATACCATATTCGTCGGCCACAGCACCTAACGCTCTGACTTTGTTTACAACTGCTTCAGGTGCAAGGTTATAGTTCCACATTTCACGGCCAACTAAAATTCCAGAGTTAAAAGGTCCACCACAGATTATAGTAGTCCCAGCAGCTTCACAGGCAGGAAACAGTGCATCAAGCGGCGTTTGCTCCAAAAGAGTGTATCGACCAGCTAAAAGAAAAATATCCCACTGACCGATGCCCAAAGCGTCTAAACATACTTGATTTTCATTCACGCCAAGACCGATTGCTTGTACGCGGCCCTCAGCGCGCAATTCAGCCATCGCTTTATAGCCACCTTCTTTTAAGTCTCTGAAATGCCTTACATTACTATCACCATGCTGAAAGGTTCCAATGTCATGTGCCAACAGAATATCTATTCGGTCCAAGCCAAGCCGTTGTAAGCCATCCTCAAAAGCCCGCATTACACCGTCATAACTATAATCATAAACTGGATGGAACGGGAGTGGATCAATCATCCCAAAGTCCATAGGCTTTGATACGGGTCCAGGCACTAGCAGCCGACCTACTTTACTCGATAGTATATAATTTTTTCCGCGTAATTGGTCTCCGATAACACGTTCTGAGCGCCCAAACCCATACCACGGAGCTGTGTCAAAATAGGACATGCCCGCATCAAGTGCAGTGGCAATAATTTCAATGCCCTGCGCATAATCAATATCAGCAAAATTACCACCCAGTGGGGCACCACCGAGACCAAGAATATCTATTTTGAGTTTTGTTCTGCCTACTCTTCTTTTTTCCACAACATCATGCTCCTTCAACGCCCGATACATTTACATAAAGCGCATAGATAGATGTACTTGCTGCCATAAATATCCGACTATTTGCGCGCCCACCAAAGCAAAGGTTTGCGCAGCGCTCTGGTAGTGCTATGCGACCAATCGGGGTGCCATCAGATGAAAAGATCATCACGCCATCCAACTCTTCTGAACCCATACCCCAGCCACACCAAAGATTACCATCAACGTCTACGCGAAATCCATCTGGCGTGCCGGATCCAGCATCAATAAGCACTCGCTTGTTCAGAATTGTCATCCCATCGCTAGCGACATCATATTCCAATATTTTTCGAGTAGGGTTACCCCGGGATTCAACCACATACATTCGATCCTCGTTTGGCGAAAATGCAAGCCCATTAGGGCCTAAAACATTATCTGCAACGACTGTTATAGATCCAGTTTCGGGATCAAGGCGATAGATATTTTCACCCAGTTCTGGTTCAGCTTTATGGCCTTCGTAATTCCCTAGAATACCAAACGGTGGGTCAGTAAACCAAATTGAACCATCAGATTTAACGACCACGTCGTTCGGTGAAGAAAGTCGCTTTCCTTTATAGCTATCAACAAGAACCGACACAGAGCCGTTATATTCGGTGCGGGTAACTCTTCGCCCACCGTGTTCACAGGTTATGAGGCGCCCAATTCGGTCGCGCGTCTGCCCGTTTGCAAAATTTGATGGCTCTCGATGGGCGGATACCTGTCCCGTTACTTCGTCCCAGCGCATGATCCGATTGTTTGGGATGTCACTCCATAAAAGACAACGCCCATCTCCAAACCAAATTGGCCCCTCAGACCACCGGCAGCCTGTTGCCAACCTCT
>JAVLEV010000154.1:0-5017 GCA_031920365.1 Planktomarina sp.
AAATTATGGATAAGCTCCACGCTAAAAACATGCAAACTTTGCTGATTGGTCATCTGGCACCACTTAATTACGGAAAAAACTACAAAAAAGAGTATGATGCCCTATTCCAACAGATTGCCATAGAAAATAATACTGAGTTTTATCCCTTCTTTTTTAATGCCCTCGTGACAGTTGGCGAGATGGTGCCTAATATTCAACTCTATTTTCAAGCTGATGGATTGCATCCAAATGCGGCAGGGGTGGAAGCCTTGGTCTCCGATATAGGTCCATATGTTTTGCGTGCGCTAGAAAAATAATTTTTTTCGGTAAAGGTTGAATTGTCTGGAGTGTATCGTCCAAACTCCCATCAAGTGGTTTTTTTGTAGGAAGAAACATATTACTGATAACTGCAGCTTGGCAGGATCTGTTAAGTTACTTTACTATTTAAACTTCCGACGCTTTATAAACCCAGACTTCTACTCAGCCTGCGTCGTCATCATAGCCTAATAAACTTATGAGCAAAAAGAGAGATAAACCGTGCTTACAATGGTGCCCTATACACGTGATTTAATTCTAATTGGCGGGGGGCATGCGCATGCTTTGGTGATAAAGGCTTGGGGTATGGATCCGCTGCCTGGTGCAAGGTTAACTGTGATCAATCCGGGGCCCACAGCACCCTACACGGGTATGCTTCCTGGACATGTGGCTGGGCACTATGGGCGAGATGAACTGGAAATTGATTTAGTTCGATTATGTCGTCATGCAGGTGCTCGGCTAATATTGGACAAAGTGATCGATATCAATCAGGCTAGTCGAGAAGTGACATTGGAATCGCGTGGAACTTTGGTTTATGATGTAGCCTCTATCGATGTGGGCATCACGGCGAAATTAAATGTACTTGGATTTTCAGATTATGGTGTTGGTGCCAAACCCTTAAATATGTACGCGGAACGGTGGCGCAGCTTTCTGGCTCAGGCCGTGAAAGGTCAATCAGCCTCAGATGTAGCTGTGATTGGTGGTGGTATTGCTGGATGTGAATTAGCAATGGCTATGGCATTTGCATTACGGTCTGTGGGTATATCACCCCGCGTGACGGTGATTGAGTTGGGTCCACAAATTACTGGTGTCGGTGGCAAGGCACGGCAACGCATGTTGATGGCTATGAGCGATCTGGGCATCGTGGTCAAAACTTCTGCCAAAGTGGTTGAAGTGGTTTCAGATCAGGTATTGCTGGATGGCCAGGAACCGGTTGATGCAGTATTTTGTGTCGGTGCAGCTGGAGGGCTTGCACATAAGTGGATTTCTCAAACGAGTTTGCCTCAGCGAGACGGTTTTATCGAAATTGGTACTGATTTAGGTGTTATAGAAGATCAGGCACTATTTGCGGTTGGTGATTGCGCTGTGATGAAAAAGGGGTTGTTGCCTAAGGCGGGCGTCTTTGCTGTAAGGGCTGCCCCAATATTATATAATAATTTGCGCGTGGCGCTCAGTGGAGGCAAGCGCAAGACTTGGCGACCACAAAAAAACTATCTCAAGTTAATTTCCTTAGGTGGACAATCTGCAATCGCTGAAAAATTTGGCCTGACCTTAGAAGGGCGGGGCATGTGGCTATGCAAAGACTGGATTGATCGCGCCTTCATGAACCGGTTAAATGATCTACCCAAGATGATAACCCCAACAGAAAAAGGTGAGTTGGCAGATGGGGTAGCAGAGATTCTGGCGACCAAGCCTCTGTGTGGTGGATGTGGCGCAAAGGTAGGGCGTGGAGTTCTGTCATCCGCACTAAATACTATTGCGCAGCCAAGCGATGGTGTTGTGACGGGTGTAGGTGACGATGCTGCAGTACTGCGTCAGCCAAATGGTGAGTTCCAGGTTATTAGTACTGATCATCTGCGTAGTTTTATTAATGATCCTGGGCTAATGACCCGGATCGCGGCGGTACATGCTTTAGGTGATATCTGGGCGATGGGCGCGCAACCGCAAGTTGGGTTAGCGTCGATTGTATTGCCGCAAATGTCTGCTGAATTGCAGAAAAGGACGTTGTTAGAAGTCACACAGATTGCGTCGCAGGTTCTGAGTGCGGCAGGTGCTCAGCTTGTAGGTGGTCACACTACTATGGGCGCAGAGCTAACAATTGGCTTTACTGTAACTGGTACAAAAAAAACGATGCCGTTGACTATTTCGGGGGCAAAGCCTGATGATATGCTAATACTTACCAGACCTATTGGATCTGGCGTTATTTTGGCTGCAGATATGTTGGGGCAGGCAGGGGGCCGCGATGTTGCGGCAACACTTTTAACTATGGGACAAGCGCAGGACCATGAGGCGGCACTGTTGGCGCCAGTAGCCCATGCCATGACGGATGTGACTGGGTTCGGACTGGCGGGACATGTGCATGCTATGTGCCAGGCATCAAAATTGGATGCTTACCTTTTTCATGATGCTATTCCGACCTATCCGGGTGCGCGCGTATTATCGGATGCGGGGATATCATCTACGTTAATGCCTGCAAACTACTTGGATACACCAGTTGTTGGACCACATGATGCGTTGTTGTTTGATCCGCAGACGGCTGGCGGATTACTGGCAGCTGTTCCGGAAACCCTAAGTACCAATGTTTCGCAGGCACTTATAGCACAGGGGTTTACTGGGCAAATTATTGGCCGGTTGAGCAAGGGAACTGGGCGCTTGTTCCTTACCTAAATTGCGCGTGTAATTCTTCAGCGGTATGGGCAAGCGTGCTATCTTTGAGATCAGGTAATTCGATCCTGCAAACAGCCTCTTTTTTAACGGCGGTGGATTTGGCATACCGTGGGTCATAGTGATCTGATATTAGTCCTGCGGCCAATGTTTGCCAATCGTCTGTTTGTGCCTGTGCATGCCACTGTTCGATCTGCTCGGCTGCATGATATGGGCGTAGCTTGTCTAGTAGGCCGGCTAGTGCTGTCTTATCCTGAGTAAGGTCTGAATAGGCTCGACAAAGGAAAATACTGCGTGCTTCTAATGCTGCGGTGATTTGGATGCGGGGCGCCTCAGCCATCGAGGCCCAGAGTGACGGTGGTATAAGCCTCTCGCCTACCTTACTACTTTCAGCCTCAACAAAAGTAATTTTCTTAGGGTCAAGTGTTGCCAGCTTTGCAGCGATATTAGTTTCAAACATTTTTTGTGAAGGTTGTGCCGTACCTATTCCACCAAATAGTGATCCGCGGTGGGCGGCGATCCCCTCTATGTCCAAGACCTGTGCGCCTTTGGCTACGAGTTGCTGCAACAAGGCCGTCTTGGCTGTGCCAGTGCTACCGCTAATAAGCATCAAGCGATGTGGCAGCGAATTTTTATACAACATTTTAACAATCTCACGGCGATAGCTTTGATAGCCTCCCTGGAGAAGTTTAACGCGCCAGCCAACCTGGTCGAGGATGGTAGCAAATGCACCGGATCGTTGCCCACCGCGCCAACAATATACCAATGGCTGCCACGCGCCGTCTTCGCTGGCAAGAGGGCCCTGCAAGTGGGTAGCAGTATTCTGTGCCACCAATGCCCCTCCTATTTTTCGTGCGTTAAAGGGACTGACTTTCTTGTAGATTGTGCCTACTTCTGCTCTTTCAATATCACTTAAGACTGGCAGGTTAATTGCGCCTGGCAGGTGATCATCAGCATATTCGGCCGGAGAACGGACGTCTATAATGCTATCAAAGTTGAGATTTTGTAAGTCAGCCAGAGAAGTGAGAATTAGTGGGGTCACGGTATGCCCTTTTTAGTTTTTCTAAACAGCTAGCTGTTTTGGCAAAAAGAACCAAGCGGCTAGGGTGACGCACTTATATATTGGCTAAGTTAGCCACTTAGGGTGAAGTTTTGGTTTATCCTAAACGCACCATACCTGATTCATACGCAGTTTCTGTCAGGAAGGGTTTAAACTGACAAAGCGGCATTGGCGCCAAGGGAATTGGAAACTTGTTCGCCAGCTAACTGCATAGCATTAGCTGCAGTATTAAGGTCGGGATCGTCATGGTTAATAAGGCGTCGGATGAATGGGATCGTCAGAGCAGCGATTACATTTCCAGAATAATCAAAGATTGGAACAGAGATATTTTGCACTCCTGCAATAACCATAGAGGGGCTAACACAATATCCTAACTCCTGAACTTGAGTGACTGCTTCCTTGAAAACTTCGATTTGCTCTCGCGTAGCGGTTTTGATTTGGTCGCAAAGCGCATCGCGCTTTTCTAATGATAATTGATTTACAAGAACTGCACCGGACCCAGTTTGGGTCACTGGAATTCTCGCACCAAGCCTAACACTTGTTATGTTATTTCCAGGTGGATCATTCTGTGCAATTACTAAAATATTGTTCCCATAAAGAATAGACAAATGAATTGATTGGTTAAGGCTAATTGCTAGGTTTGCCATAACATCACTTGCTACTTTGGTTAGTCGTTTTATTGGTGGGTGACGGTGAGAAATTTCAAAAAGTTTTAGCGTTAGTGAATAATGTTCACTTGCGTCGTCCACACTAACATAATTTCTTTCAACCAATACGGCTAGCATTCGAAAAATTTCACTTACAGAACGTTTAAGCGACTTGGCGATATCTGATTTTTTCATCCCCGCACTTTGTGTAGCAAGAAGTTCTAAAATATCGAGCCCCTTTGACAGAGCAGGGGCGCTATATTTTTCAGCAGCTTCTATTTTATCGTTTGGCAATGGCCTAGCTCCACTTTAATTTATCAAAAAACACATTTTTAATTCTAAACAGCCCAAATGCTTCTTGCTGTACCTTGGAAAAAGGCTTGTCTCTGATCTAATGACCATTCCGCTGTTAGCGCGTGTGTGGCGGCCACCCAAGTTTCCAGCCCACCACCAAGATTGCAGACTGGACTATCGCTTCCCCATATTATTCTATGGTGACCGAATGATGCAACCGTATGATCGAAATATGGACGAATGCTGTCTAAGCCCCACATCGATACATCACCATATGCAACTATACCAGATATTTTGGCAATGATGTTTGGCCGTTCAGCAAGAGCACTCATATGCC
>JAVLEV010000155.1:0-5013 GCA_031920365.1 Planktomarina sp.
TCTCTGGGCTTGTAGCACGTGATCGTTGGCACCCAACACGACCGTCACATCAGCATGTCTCGGAGAGCGCAATATCAAGACAGGTTTTGCCCCAGACCGCAGCCAAGCGGTGGCAAAATTTGAATCATTTGCTTTTCCCGTACATTTAAACACCAGCTCAACATCTGACAAATTTACCGAGGTCAAATGTTGATGCGTAAATCGAACCAAATAACCATTTAAAATCAGCACGCGTTTTGTTTGTACTATCGTTGCGGGAGCCGGCCAATAAATACTGCCAAGCTTAAGCTTGAATATGGGCATGTTTCAATCGGCACAATGTCATTTATGGCCACCAACTCAAACGCAATTGGCGGCTCCATCTGCATCCATTGCCGCACAACAGCACGCTCAATTTGGCCAAACCATTAACTGCAAGGCGAATTGGTCGCTCTATACTGTTTCTCTTGCAAGCAATCACCCCAAAATTCAAAAAATGGATGCGTTATGGCTAAAACCATGCCAAATATAAAAGAATGTCCAGCAACAAAGTGGACCACATAAGATACTCAGGAGGCGCGACATGTATCCGCTAGAAGGTTTAAAAGTTATTGAAATAGCCCGCGTCTTGGCGGGGCCCTGGATCGGACAAACTCTAGCAGATCTAGGTGCAGACGTGATTAAGGTCGAAAGTCCTGAGGGTGATGATACACGCAATTGGGGGCCAAACTATGTCACCAAAGGAAGCGATAGTTCCGCTGCTTATTTTCATAGTGCAAACCGTGGCAAGCAAGGTATCACCATCGATTTTAACAATTCTGAACGCTTGGCTTACCTTAAGGAACTAATCTCAACTTCAGACGTGTTAATTGAAAATTTCAAAGTTGGTAGCCTGCAAAAATTTGGTCTGGATTATTTCACCTTGTCGCCGGACAACCCGAGACTGGTTTATTGCTCTGTAACGGGATTTGGCCAAGACGGCCCACGAGCCCACAAAGCTGGCTATGACTTCATGATACAAGGTATGACCGGTATTATGGATATTACAGGCGAGCCGGACGGCATGCCGCAAAAAGTGGGTGTTGCTTTTGCAGATGTGTTTACCGGACTTTACGGCGTTATTGGTATTCAAGCAGCTCTAGCTCAACGGGGACGTACCGGCAGGGGGCAGCATGTAGACATGGCACTGTTTGATTGCATGTTGGCTGCTCAAGCGAACCAGAACCTTAATTACTTAACCACAGGCACCAGTCCAAAACGGATGGGGAACGCGCATCCTAGTATTGTGCCATATCAAGTATTCCCAGTAGGCAATGGGCATATCGTGGTTGCCTGCGGAAACAATCGGCAGTTTCATAATCTCGCACGCGCGTTGGGTCGTGACGACTGGATTGAAAATCCCATTTTTGCAGATAACATCACAAGAATAGCCAACCGTGCAGAAGTCGTCGGTCAGATCACCGCGCAGCTGTCCCAATGGGCAAAGCTGGACATTTTGCCAGTATTGGAAGCCGCAGGCGTTCCATCAGGCCCTATCAATACAATCGCAGAAGCCTTAGAGGATCCACAAACGCTATTTAGAAATATGCGGATTTCACCAGAAGGAATTCCTGGTGTGAGAACCCCGATCAAGTTTTCAGACAGCAACTTACAGCTTCAACGCGCCGCACCTGGGTTGGGGGAACATAACGATAGCTAGATCCTACTGCTCGATCTACTAATGAGAATCCTGCCTACACAATGTTTACAGTGAAGTCTTAAATTTAGGAGCCAGATCTATCCGTTGTTGCTCAGGGGCGTGCCAAATTTCGAACTACGAATGCAGCATAGGTGTCTACTCAAATTAAAAAGTCGATTATAACTAAATATTTTGCGTGCATGACGCAATCGACCTTGGATATGTCGCTTGGTTATGTTCCTATTGTCCCGTCTCGCTCAAGGTAGAATACTGCGTATTTTGACTTCAAAATTAAAAAACACGCGGTATCAGCCGTAGAGGCCACTAATCTGGTCAACGATTAAACAAGGAGAATATTATGAAACTCAAAATGCTCATGGCGACCGCCGCAGTGGCGCTGTCATTCGGTGCAACATCAGCATCTGCTGATTGTGGTGAAGTATCTATTACCGAAATGGACTGGGCCTCATCCGCCGTTGTAACTGCTGTTGCAGAATTTTTGATGACCCAGGGCTACGGCTGTGAAGTACAACTCGTACCATCCTCAACCGTTCCAGCGTTAACCTCATTGGCTGAAACTGGGAAACCAGATATTTTGACTGAAGTATGGGCTAATTCAACGCCAGCTTATGAAGGTCTATTGGCTGAAGGCAAATTGGTTCAACTGACAGAAGTTCTTTCGGACGGCGGTGTGGAAGCTTGGTGGATCCCAGCTTATTTGGCTAAATCTAACCCAGAGTTGGCCACATGGGACGGCATTATGGCCAATCCAGCAGCAGTTGGAGGCAGGTTCCATGACTGCCCATCAGGTTGGGCCTGTGACATAATCAACAACAACAACCTTATTGCAGCAAAGGCCGAAGCCGGGGGCCTTGAGCGCTTCCAGCACGGTTCTGGTGAAACTCTACAAGCCTCAATCGCGTCTGCTTATGCGGATAAAGCACCATGGTTCGGCTACTACTGGGCCCCAACAGCTGTTTTAGGCAAATACCCAATGGTGCGTGTTAAAGTGCCAGCCTACGATGCAAAAACTCATACTTGTAACGGTGACGTTGATTGTGCCAACCCAGGCTTCTCAGCCTACCCAGCTGCAAAAGTCGTGACAGCGGTGTCGGGTGCATTCATGAACCGTGAACCCGAGGTTGCTGCCTTGTTAAAAAATGTAACATTTACAAATGCTCAAATGGGTGACGTGTTAGCTTGGCGCTTGGACAACAATGCTTCTTACCCTGAAGCAGCAGTTTACTTTTTAACCACTTACAAAGACGTATGGGGCGATTGGTTAAGCGCTGATGCTAAGGGCAAGCTGGCAGCTATCCTAAATTAATTAGGATTAAGGTTACCTGCGGGCAAAGTTCAGCCTGCAGGTATTTTTGACTTCAGGGGAAATATCTATGGCGACATATGATTGGCTCGTTAACATGTTTGGGCTACGTAGCTGGTGCGATTCTGATTCATCAGAAGGTCCGATGTCTATGGCCCAGCTCATGGCAAAGACCGGCAATGTCGAACCTGAATCACGTTTAAATGTTGCATTTCCATCGCTAGATGAATTGCATAAGGCCTGTGGCCAAATCACCCAAACTCGAGATGTGGTTAAAGGCTTGGAAGACGGGTTCTTAGCAATTCGTCCAGCCTTACGTACAGTGCTCGACCCAATCACACAGCCCCTATCCTGGATGCTGGATGGCACGCTTTATGTGTTTACGACAGCACCTTGGTTTATCATTATGACAGCCATATTGATTGCAGTCTGGTATGCTACTAGATCCATCTCTGTTGTATTTTTTAACGCTTTTAGTCTGTCATTTTTCGCATTCGTCGATCATTTTGAGCCCGCCATGCAGACCTTCGCCGTTATTTTGGTATGTACCGTAATATCCGCCATGCTCGGAGTGCCTATTGGGATCGCAATGTCGAAATACAACCGACTTCAAAAAGCGATCATTCCGATCCTAGACTTATTGCAAACGTTGCCAACATTCGTATATCTGATCCCACTGATATTCTTATTTCCAATCGGGGAGTCTCGTCTCTACGGGATTGCCATTGTTTTGTACGCTATTGTACCTGTGATTAGGCTTACGGATCTGGGTGTACGGTTAGTGGATAAAGATGTAGTCGAAGCGGGCAACGCTTTTGGAATGAGCCCAGCCCAAAAGCTCGGCAAGGTAGAGCTACCACTAGCACTACCCAATATTATGGCAGGCCTCAACCAAACCATCATGATGAGCCTAGCGATGGTCGTGATCGCCTCCATGGTGACAGCGCCCGGCTTGGGTGTTTTGGTACTACGCGGCATCCGCAATCTTGAGCTTGGCGTCGGCCTGATGGCTGGGTTTTGCATTGTGCTTCTCGCAGTAATGTTGGACCGTACTTCAAAAGCTGCCCTATCGCGTATCGACCGCACCAAAAGTGAAATGTGAAGGCTAAAAATATGGCACAAACATCTAAAGTTAGCCTTCGCGGCCTTTACAAAATCTTTGGCGCTGAAGACAAAACAGTATTGCCGCATGTGAAAGCAGGGATGGGCAAGGAAGAACTTCTGGCCACCCACCATCATGTTCTTGGGTTGCAAGATATTAATGTTGAAATGCAAGCTGGTCAGATCACAGTTGTGATGGGGCTTTCCGGTTCTGGGAAATCTACCTTGATCCGACATCTAAATCGGCTGGTTGAACCTACAGACGGTGAAATTTTGGTTGATGGCGTGGACATTATGAAACTTTCAACACGAGAATTGCGGCAAATGCGGCAAAATAAAATGTCGATGGTATTCCAAAAATTTGCATTGCTGCCGCATCGCACAGTATTACAAAACGCAGCAATGGCCCTAGATATTCAGGGAGTAGATCCAGCCCTTCAAGAACAAGAGGCCCAAAAGTGGCTAGATCGCGTCGGCCTTGGAGGCTATGAAAACCATTATCCAGCACAGCTTTCTGGCGGCATGCAGCAGCGAGTTGGGATTGCGCGCGCTCTAACATCCAACTCAGACATCATGCTGATGGACGAAGCCTTTTCAGCGCTTGACCCTTTGATCCGGACTGACATGCAGGACCTTCTGCTAGAGTTACAAGTTGAATTAAAAAAGACAATCGTATTCATTACTCATGATCTAGACGAAGCTCTGAAGTTAGCAGATCATTTGGTGATCTTAAAGGACGGTGCAGTTATCCAGCAAGGCGAACCACAGAGCATTCTTATGGCGCCAGCGGATCCATATATCGAGGATTTTGTATCAGATATTAACCGCGCCCGGGTTCTACGGGTGGGTTCAGTGATGCAAGAACTCACGTCCCTATGGTTTACCGCCGACGTGGATGCAAATGACAATCTCGAAAGCCTAATCGCAACAT
>JAVLEV010000156.1:0-5000 GCA_031920365.1 Planktomarina sp.
CCTAAAACGTACGGAAGCACTTTTGGCCCTGTGTAATGCTGTTAAGCTTCTGTCTAATTGTGATTAGTTCATCGGGGCCTTTGGGGCAGCATTTCCGTTTTTTTTAAATTAAAAGGTATTTTTGTAGATAAATATATTATTTAATATAGCCTTTAGTCGAGTACTACAGAGACCAACCTTATGTTAGCACCAACATATATAAATAATAAAAATGCACGTAAATATCTGCGCTTTATTGAGTGGAAGGCCATTCTTAGGCTAGTTTATGACACTGATAACACTCTGATGTTAGAGCGCTTTCCTGATTATGCAGAAGAGCTGTCTAATTGGAATAAAAAGTATACCGCTTACATTGGGAGGAACTCAAATAGCCCAAAGGCTAGAGCTTTAAATGCTATTTACTTAGACCTTCTTAATAACAAGATAGCAGGTTTAAATGATTTCTACCAAAGGCTCAGGGTTGAATTCGTATACTTCAAGCCAGATAAGGTTCTCGAAGTTAAAATTAATCACTCGACTATGGCTTCTGGAACCTTAAAAGCTTATGCGGATAAACGAGCAGTGCTTGTGGGCGACAATATGTTGGTTGGTCTAATACTAAAAAACGCTGTTACCCTCGCTAATACAAATTATACGCCAGATTTTTTGTGGGATGTCGTTAATAGGCTGGCGCTTAAATACTATCAACGCCCGCTAACCTATGAAGAACTATCAGTTTTGCAGGGTATACTTACCAAGAAGGTGAACTTAATGGAGAAATCCATAACAATGCCAGAAGCAATAATTCTAAGGCACCCGATAAAGAAGTTGGCTAAAAATTCCTACCATTTGTATGGTCTGTTTAAACTGCAATGTGAGGTGGGTGATACTTGGGAATTGCCGTTGGCTGAATTAGCTAAAGCGCAATTAGGTGTTGGTAAACCTGTTGCATTGGAGGCATTAGACTTGCTTCTAAAGATGAAGTTAATTGAGATCTCTGAACCCAAACAGCAAGAGGCTGTAGGTTTAAAAACTGTTGTGTACAAAAGGTTGAAGTAATTGCCTGTGCATCTCCCTTACGGGCCATTAGTATTAATTTTTTGAGTTTATTAGGAGGTATTTTGGGCCTCAATCTAGTTTTGATATGGGGTAGCAGTTTGGGCCACGCAGTGCGGGGTTAGAGCCCTATTCTTTATTGCAAGTTTCTCTAATCTTATTTCTATGATGGTTTTGATGGTTAAATACTTTTTAGAGAGTGCCACTGCTATTTTCGATGTGCGAGTGTTTATCTAGCCGCAATCTGTTTGTGTACTAAGTTTTCCGTATAGGCGTAAATCAATTGTCCATATTGGTAGCGCTGAGCATGTATAAGTTTGCCTTTGTTTGAAAAATAAAATGTATTGAAAAGTTATTTGACATATCTGATTATTTAAGTCAGGTATTAAAGCCTAATAGCCACTTCACCATGGAAATGAAGAAGCCGATACTCAAAAATTCTGAGAAGGTTTCAAAATGCCAAAGGTCAAGACTGGTCTCAAGCCTAAGCCGTACTCAAACAATGAAATTGATCTTATATTAATTCAAGCTTTAGGCTTAACAGCGTATCAAGAGGGAGTGAGCGACGTACCTTTTGAGTGGTTGATTGAATATTCTCAAATAAGCTTTGAGGAGTTAGCATGAGTACCCGCGTGCTGCTTCAAATACCCACACAGAATATTTTGGATCACCCAAAATGACTATACCAGAAGTTGGAGGCTGTAACCGACAGCCAGGCCATAAAGATACTTATGTTAATTTAGCAGGGCTCGACTATACGGAACTTGCAGTTCTTGAGGTCGCTCGGTTTTATCTTGAAACATATGCAACAGAGTATTCGCAGAGTTGGATTTTGGGCTTGAAAGCCTCTGAAAAGTACTTCGGGATTGAGGGTGGCGCTCGTGTTGGAGTACGGCTTTTATTGGCATTACAAGAAATGCGATTTGCCCGCCGCTCGGTATTTGTATTTAACGCTGCAGAATGTTTGGGTTGTTCTAAATACTTAAGTGAGCATGAACGTCGCCTTATAATTTCAATTGCGGCCTTTCGTAGGGGTAGATTTGGATTAGCTCAGGCAGAAATGATGATGCTCTGTGAGGGACGTGACACCTCGGCAGTCTTATCAGCTTTTTCTGAGTTAGTCATATTGTTACCGCAACTTGAACTAACAACATCTGAAGCGCAGGGTGAAACACATGTCTTATACTAAGGCAAAAGCTTTATTCCACATGACGGTGGTACATTTGAATTTGAAATAGGGGGCTATGCGTGAAGTTAGCCACTATCCAGTACCCTCTTATAAACTGCTGCTATAATACCGCTTGATCTGCTATTGCAGTAAAAGGTCCGACCTTAGTGGGCCTACATGCCCATGCGGCTGAATTTTAAACGACCTATACCCTCCCCAAAAATTTTCTATTACCCACATTCACTCTGCCTTTTTTTAGATAAAATTCTGTATCGCAAAACTAACTTGACAATCAACTGCAGATATCAGACTAAAACACTCGGATAGTATCCAACAGTTTAAGTCAGGTAGCCAAGGGGCACGTTATGTTAAAAGATATACTCAAGTACTCAACCGTTATGGGAGCGATGATACTCCCACTATCTGCGGCACACGCAGGTGGTCATTCCACAAGTTATGGCCCGTTCCCGGTCACACTCCAGGGCTACAGTGGCACCAAAGACAATTCGGTTTCCTACTCTGGCCAGGTTGCGCGTCATGTTTTGCATGACAGCCTTAAAGTTCTGGCTGGGCGCGGCGACGGCGGAGCCAACGCTGCTTTATTACAGGCTGAGATGTTATCATATTTTTCAGGATCAGATAAAAACAAAGCTATCCTCGCACCTGTCACTAAGGGTGGGTTTGTCATCAAGCAAGGTACGCTAAACGAAATTTCTTCGGGCAAGAATATTGAAGGAAAATTTTACAATGGCGCAATGATGGCTTGGCCTGGGTCAATGAAGGGCCGAGATGTCGCGATCCACATGATTGAGCGTGCCTCTATCGCCAATAAAGGTGTTGATGTTGAAAATGGATACAATTGGCCACAATTAATTTCCAAGTTCACAATGGGTGCGATGGCTTACAGCCAGGCCGTAGACAACTATCTAGACGAAAAGCTTGAAGCTAATACTAAGCCTAATAATAAGCCCTATAAAGATGGTAAGCCGTATACAGGCAAAGAACATGTTTGGGATGAAGGCTTTGGGTATTTTGGTGCAGCTGCACACACGCTTTCGCTAACCGCCGATCAGGCTTATGGCATTGCTAAACGCAAAGACATGGCATCAGCTGATGCCAACGGTGATGGTGTTGTCGATTTAAAATCAGAAATGGTGTTTGGACCGGCATATTACGCTGCTGCCTTCGATCGGTCTGGAAGCAAAACCACAAATTACCTTAATACTATAATGCAGGCTTACATGGACGGCCGCCAGCTAATCACATCTGCGAAAGGTGCCATACTCACTGATGCACAGCGATCATCATTGAAGGCGCATGCATCCATTATTGAATCCAATTGGGAGCAAGTGCTGGCTGAAGCTGTATTTAAGTATGCAGGTTCCACCTATAAAGATATCAATAAAATGCAGGAAGATGGTGCGGATCAAGCAAAGGCATACGGTTCTTATGTCAAGCACTGGGGTGAACTAAAGGGCTTCTCAATGGCGCTTCAAAGTGGACGCAATAACTTGGGAGAGACCGCTTCAACCATGAACGACTTGATACTATTTGGCCCAGTGACTTTGGATAATTCATATGTGACCGGAGTAACGGCAAGCGGTGACTTCAAGCGTGAGAAACGTATGACTTGGAACGATTACCAACTACAGCTCCTGAAAGTGCAGCAGTTAATGGTTAATAAATTCTCAGTATCATCGCGCGCCAACGACCAGTTGGCCGATCTTGGTGCGCTGGCTGATAAGCTAGGTGCTCAAAGCGAAGCTGAAACTGACTAAAACCTCTACCCGGGTGGCTGCAAGGCCAGCCACCCGTTAACCGCACGCAAGGTAAGTGATGGAATATACCGCAATATTAGATAACTTTTTATCGGACTTTATTGATCCAAAAAAACGAATTTTTTTAGGTTATATTGGGTTATCAATAATTATTGCATATACTTGGCTAGTTTTAGTGCGCCAAAGTACATTGAAAACTGCGCACTATAAAATATTTAACCGTAAAGTATTTTTTTCAAAGTCGGCTCAGATAGACTATAAACTTTTTTTCATTAACCGGGCTTTCTCACTTTTGATCTCACCCTTACTCATCACACAGATAGCGATTGCAACTTTTATATATTACGTACTCCACCGCCAAAATATGTTCCATTCCGGGCAATTTTCAGATTTTAACAAAACCTTTGTAGTGGCGTTGTTTTCAATTAGTATGTTTGTTGCTGATGACTTTACAAAATACTTTTTACATCGGTGGATGCATCGGTGGCCAATACTTTGGGCATTCCATAAAGTTCACCACTCTGCTGAGACGATGACACCTATTACTGTCTATCGTGTTCATCCTGCTGAGGGAATACTGTATGGCCTCCGCAGTGCAGTCGCCCAAGGTATCGTAATTTCTACTTTTGTCTTCGCCTTTGGCAACATTGTAGATCTCTATACTATTGTTGGCGTAAATATTCTGGTTTTCTTTTTCCACATGGCGGGGTCTAATCTTCGACACTCACACATCAGCATTGGATATTGGAAGTTTTTAGAACACGTTTTCATCTCACCAGCTCAGCACCAATTGCACCATTCGATTGCTGAAGAGCACCACGACAAAAATTTTGGTGCAGCGTTAGCAATTTGGGACTGGCTCTTTGGATCACTACATCTATCTGACGTAGAAAAAAACATTACCTATGGGCTTAGCGAGAGTGATAGTGCCCCCAAGACTATAGGTGATATGTATTTTAAGCCCTTTAAAGACATTAAAAGAATTCTTCTAGTTTATCTTAAAAAAATTCGAAGAGACT
>JAVLEV010000157.1:0-4970 GCA_031920365.1 Planktomarina sp.
ATGCATGAAGAAGAACCATTTGCCTGTGTAGAGTGTGGATCACTATTTGGCGTAAAATCAACTGTTGAAAAAATCACGGCGAAGCTTGCGGGTAACCACGCAATGTTTGCAAACCCAGACGCTGTTAAAATGATCCAGATGTGCGATAATTGCCGAATTCAGGCCCAATATCATTCAACGGACAACCCGTTCCAGGGCAGCGAGCGTCCACGCGTTCGCACATCCGATGACTATTTTTCAAAGCGCAAGGATCATTGAGATTGCATAGGAGGGCCGAGCGAGGCAGGAGTAACACCATATACATAAGCGACAATAGCCTCAATTTCTTCCAATGTTACCTCAATCGGGACAATAGGAGGCGGGAGGTTTGCTGCGAACGGCTCAGTCACGTCCACCACCTGAGTAAATGCGGGATGCGGGTTGAGCATGAAAAATGTCTCAAACCTGCGCTGCCAATCAGAAAAGGTTCGCAACAAACCGAAAGACGGAGTAGATCCAATCGCCTTCATGCGATTGGTCTCATTGATTACATGACATCTCCCACACTTTCTCAGACTAATGCCTTCTCCCTGCGCCGCATCTCCAACTATAGAAATGACCCTGGCCTCAGGCTTAAAAGCAAAATCAGCACTAAACAGCCAATTGCCAGTCGGCTCAAAGGCTTCAATAGTGCGTTTACCAGTTGCAGATTGCAGCCAAACCTCAAAGGCATCCGTATGTGGACTATCGGTTTTATCCAGTCGCCATATTGTATCTCCTTGGCGAAAAACCCGAGAGCCCACGTCTCCAAATGCCGCATCGGCTCCAGCAGAGATTACTTTGATGCGGATATTAGTTTTCAGCGAAAACCGCGGCAAAATGTATTTAAGAAACCCCGTATTGATCAAACTTTCAGGCGCGTACAGGGTGAACGCCTTTTCCTGCGACAACGCCGGCGTTGCAATCAAAGCTACAACCAACACAATTTCTCTCAACATTCTAAGAACCTCGGACTTTGCAATACCTTGCAAATTAGATTAGGGGCGTTAGGATCTAAACGTCAACATGTACAGCAAATTAAAGGACTGTAAGATGAGTGAAGACTTCAACATGTCAATGCGAAAATTTCTCAAACAGGTTGGCGTTACGTCCCAGCAAGCTATTGAAGAAGGTATGCGCACTGCAAACGGCACGTCAGGCAAAACCTTCACTGCAAAAATGGTACTCACCATTGATGGAATAGACCTCGAACATGTCGTCACTGGCAAGATTGAAGGTATTTAAATGTCTCTGACGCGTGAGGATGTCTTAGCTTGCCTAAAAACTATTCAAGCGCCTTCTGGGGTCGATTTAGTTGAGGCTGGGCTAGTACGAGCCCTCACTGTAAGTGAAGGTGCCGTACGCTTTGTCATGGAGGTTAACTCACCCGAGCCATTCTTGGAGGCAAAAGCTGAGGCAGAAGAAAAACTGAACGCCCTTGGATGTTCAACAGTCTCAATCGTGATGACAGCGCACAGCAAGCCTGCAGCTCCGCCAAACCTGCAACCTAGCCGGAAAGCAGAACCGGCAGGACCCGAAAAAATACCAGGTGTTGACCGTATTATTGCTGTCGCATCGGGCAAAGGCGGCGTTGGAAAATCAACCGTTGCGGCAAATTTAGCTTGCGCACTGGCCGCCGAAGGCCGCCGCGTGGGGATGCTGGATGCGGACGTTTACGGTCCATCGCAGCCTCGCATGTTAGGCGTGTCCGGCAGGCCACAAAGTCCTGATGGTAAACTTATTTTACCACTGCGGAACTTTGGCGTAACCATGATGTCAATCGGTCTCATGACCAATGAGGATCAAGCGGTGGTATGGCGTGGCCCCATGCTTATGGGTGCCTTGCAGCAGATGCTCACACAGGTCCAGTGGGGAGCGTTGGATGTTTTGATAGTGGACTTGCCGCCAGGAACGGGTGATGTGAATATGACCTTGGCACAAAAATCACATGTGGACGGTGCAATAATCGTATCTACTCCGCAAGACGTAGCACTCATGGACGCCCGCAAGGGTATCGACATGTTTAATCAGCTCGGCACGCCGATAATTGGAATGATCGAAAACATGAGTACCCATATTTGTTCACAATGCGGGCATGAAGAGCACGTCTTCGGGCATGGTGGTGTAAAGTCTGAGGCAGAAAAACTGGGCGTTCCACTTCTAGCGGAAATTCCATTACACCTTGATATCCGAGTGGCAGCCGATGGCGGGGCTCCGATCGTAGTTTCAAAGCCCAATTCATCGCAGGCTCAAGCCTTTCGCACATTAGCAAAAAACTTAATTGATAGTGGTCAAGCATGACTACCCCAAGTTTTCCACCACTTTTTAGTGGGCTAGCGGTTGAAGGCCAGATTGACCCATTTGACAAGGCCTGCGCAGAGGCATCCCGTGGCTGTGACGCAGGTCTCGTAGTGTATGACCTAGGCGCAAACACTTTGCGCGCTGCATTAATTTTTGCCCCAGACGTAATACTGGCTGATGCTATGGCAATTTTGCCGCTGTGTGGGGTCGGCTTCCAAAATGCGCTTGGGGCTCTTGGGCCACCGGAAGTTGCAGTGCATCTCGAATGGGCTGGTGGTCTTAGAGTTAATGGTGCCACTTGCGGTAAATTACGGGTTGCAGCATCCAGTTCAAATACTACCACAGTACCAAATTGGATGGTCATCGGCCTAGAGCTGCCACTTTGGCCGGAAAACGATGCCCCAGGCGACACCCCTGACCAGACGACGCTTTACGTAGAGGGATGCGCCGATGTGAACGCCATGGAATTACTAGAATCTTGGGTAAAACACACTTTAGTAGGCATCAACACTTGGGCCGAAGATGGCGTAAAATCTCTACACAAGGACTGGCGTGGCCTGTCTCATGGGATTGGAGAAGATATAGCTATTAATAATACTTTCGGAACCTTTCTTGGTGTCGACGAACAATTTGGAATGTTATTACGGGCGCACGAAACCACCCATATAATTCCACTCACTTTTCTGCTGGAGGGCACCTGACATGATGCTGGCGCGCGCAATACACTTTGACGAGAGTGATATGAACGTATTTCATTCTCCAGCACGCACAGGGGAATGGTGTATATCTGGCGGGTTCGAGTTTTCAAATTGGTCCGAGGCGGACCTCACTGGAAAAGCACGGCAGGCCTTTTCGAATGGCTGGTTAGGTGTGGAAACGTTTGGCCGTGTGACCTTTGTTGCTGCAACAAAGGTCGAACCGTCTGAATATGAATGGATTAAACAAGCATTATCGCAGCATTTTGTTCAGATGTATGGAGCGCCATCAGTCGATGCTGCAGCACAGGTAGCTGCGGATGAGTTGAGCCATATGATTGAGCTGTGCAATGACCAAGACCCGAACACATTGCTGACAGTCGCCCGAGAATTGACCGATTCAGGAGTAAAAGAGAGCTTCCGCATGATAGAGTCCCAAGACGCAGGCTTAGACCAGTTCGCAATTCACGGGTCTTTAGATGAGGAAGGACACAGCCACTAGTCGCTAGGTTCCAACACACATTAACCATAACGGTAGACGTTAAATAATAGCCTGAAAAGATAATTATGCATAAAAAATCTTTTAATCCAACTGATGACGGTGCCAAAACAGATTTATCAAAAACAATGTCTTATGGTGATTATCTGCACATTGACGTAATCCTTGACCAGCAGCATTGCTTAAGCGAAGCGCATGACGAAATGCTGTTCATAATCCAACACCAGACCTCCGAACTTTGGATGAAACAACTCCTGCACGAAATGATAGCTGCGCGTCGTGCATTGGAAGCTGGCAACATTCCAAATATGATGAAAATGCTTTCCCGCGTTAGTAAGATACTTGAACAACTGAACAATCAATGGGACGTATTGCGCACAATGACGCCAGCGGATTATACTCGATTCAGAGATACTTTAGGCGTCTCTTCTGGGTTTCAGTCTTACCAATATCGGATGATTGAGTATATTTTTGGTAATCGTAATATTAATATGCTCAAGGCGCATGAACATACGCCCGACGCATACAAAAGGCTCCAAACAGAACTTGCGCGGACTAGCTTTTATGATGAGGTAGTTGGCCTACTCTTTAGAACCCTAGACGGTACAACACTCTCGATGCCCAGCCCACAACTTGATACACATCATGAAGGCCGCACAGAAATACAAGCGCGTTGGAAAGTTGTTTACGAAGATATCAACAGTCACTGGACGCTTTATGAGTTGGCTGAAAAATTAGTTGATATTGAAGATTATTTCCGCCGTTGGCGCTTTAACCACGTTACAACAGTGGAGCGCGTGATTGGGTTCAAACGCGGTACAGGCGGCACCTCAGGCGTACAGTACCTGCGTCGAATGCTTGAAGTGGAGTTATTTCCAGAACTTTGGCACTTGCGCGGCGAGCTTTAAAAACATGCTGAAGTGACCTTCAATAAGCCAATCGGACTGTCAGCTTTGCTAGCCTCCGTGTAAGACGGGCCTGTTGCACTTAGTTTAATTGGATAAAGGAGCCCTGCCCGTCTCCAGTGGGCATTTCATCCTATATACTTAGAGGCCGTAAGAAAATATCATTAGGGTGTGATTGGCACTGAATACAAACAAATACAGTCAAAACATCGGGTACCAAATGAGAGCCGTTATGTCTGATAATAATACAAAGTTTGATTATATTATAGTAGGCGGTGGTTCGGCCGGTTGCCTCCTGGCAAACAGACTGAGTTCAGAGCCAAAAAATCGCATACTTTTGCTCGAAGCGGGTAAAAAAGATAGCTATCCTTGGATCCATATTCCAGTTGGATATTTGTATTGCATCGGTAATCCTCGAACTGACTGGATGTATCAAACAGAACCTGAACAAGGCTTAAATGGCCGGAGCCAGCGTTATCCGCGGGGTAAGACCTTAGGGGGGTGTTCCTCGATAAATGGTATGATTTATATGCGTGGTCAGGCACGAGACTA
>JAVLEV010000158.1:0-2912 GCA_031920365.1 Planktomarina sp.
GGCTTCCACCAGCGCCAATGCGTTTGGTGCAGAAAAGCGGTGATCAGCACCTTTTAGCAACTTCAACTGTACATCAGGGCCTTTTATGTGGGCAAATAAATTATTAGCAAGCTCAACAGACACATCAGTATCTTCATCGCCTTGCAGTAACCGAACTGGAAACGGTAGCGAAAGTGAATTGCGCAACACAAGATGCGATCGACCATCTTCTATCAAACGCTTAGTAATTGGATAAGGGTCGCCATAATCAGAAGGTATGTTAACTACGCCTTCCTGTAACAACTGTTGGCGCGTGTCCTCGTTGAAGCCAGCCCAAAATCCATCTTCAGTAAAGTCAGGCGCCGCGGCTATAGTTACCAATCCAGCCAATCGGTCAGCTAGTCTTTGCGCCATCAATATCGATATCCAACCACCCATAGAGGATCCTACCAGGATTTGCTGTCCCTGCGTCAGAGCCTCAATCGCAGCCTGCGCATCCTCAGCCCAATCGCCGACACACCCATCGGTAAAGGCTTCTGAAGAGGCGCCGTGACCCGAATAATCAAACCGTAAAAAAGCGCGGCCATGTTCCTTGCACCAAGCCTCAAGGTGCAGCGCTTTAATACCAGACATATCCGACATGAACCCACCAAGGAAAACTACGCCAGGCTTCCTTCCAGAAGTCTGGACATAAGCAAGTCTGCGGCCGGTTTTGGTTGTCAAAAATTCCATTGAACCTATACTCAAATATCTCGGTTAAAGCTTACACACCGCAGCACCTTTCTGTAACTGTTTCAGAATCCTACCGACTCCATAAGCGATGCCTGTGTTATAATCGTCGCAATCATGTGTTAATTCCATAGTTGACAGGCGAAATCAAACGCGCCAAACATCCGTCAAACATCAAACCCGCAACCGGGCGTTCCGTTGGCGCTAAACTGACGAGGAGTGCCCGTGATGGCCCAGATCTTACTCACCCTTCCTGACAATTCCACTCGGCAATATGAAGCGGGCGTTACCGCGGCTGATGTCGCTGCTGACATTGCATCATCGCTGGCTAAAAAAGCAATTTCAGCGACCGTTGATGGCCAACATTTTGATCTTGCTTGGCCTATTGTGACAGACGCTGTGATTGCGATCCACACCATGAAGGATGAGTTGCAAGCAGATGAGCTGATCCGGCATGATTTTGCTCATATTATGGCCAGGGCAGTGCAGGAGATTTGGCCAAATGTTCAGGTAACCATAGGCCCGGTAATCAAACATGGCTGGTACTATGATTTTGATCGCAAAGAACCCTTTACCCCTGAAGACCTAGGCGTAATCGAAAAAAAAATGAAGGCTATCATTAATCAACGTGACCAAGTGCGCACGGAGGTTTGGGATCGTGCTCGCGCCGTGCAGTATTACTCAGATGCCAGCGAACCTTATAAAGTTGAGTTAATCGATTCGATCCCTGGCGATGAACCCTTGAGAATGTATTGGCATGGCGATTGGCAGGATCTGTGCCGTGGGCCACATTTGCAGCATACAGGCCAGTTGCCTGCAGATGCGTTCAAACTGATGAGTGTTGCCGGTGCTTATTGGCGCGGCGATAGTAAACGAGCGATGCTGCAGCGCATCTACGGCGTTGCCTTTACTAATAAAGAAAAACTCAAAGCACATTTGCACATGTTGGAGGAAGCTGCAAAACGTGATCACCGCAAGCTGGGTCGAGAGATGGATCTTTACCATATGCAGGAAGAGGCTCCAGGCCAAGTGTTCTGGCACCCCAACGGCTGGACCATATATACTGAGCTCCAAGACTATATGCGGCGCAAACAGCGTGCCGGCGGCTACGTGGAGGTCAACACCCCACAGGTGGTAGATCGAAAACTTTGGGTGGCCTCAGGCCATTGGGATAAATATCAGGAGAATATGTTTATTGTTGAGGTAGATGAAGAGCATGCACGCGAAAAAGCCATCAATGCCCTAAAGCCAATGAACTGTCCCTGCCACGTCCAGATTTTCAACCAAGGTTTGAAATCCTACAGGGATCTACCGCTGCGCATGGCTGAGTTTGGTAGTTGCGCCCGGTATGAACCTTCGGGCGCTCTGCACGGAATCATGAGGGTGCGGGGCTTCACCCAAGATGATGGACACATCTTTTGCCGTGAAGATCAGATCGAAGAGGAAACTGCACTTTATATCGAGTACCTTACTTCAGTATATAAAGATCTTGGCTTCAACAAATTTCGAGTCAAATTCAGTGACCGTCCTGAAAATCGCTCCGGCTCAGATGACGTGTGGGATCGTGCAGAAACAGCTCTTTTAGCCGCCACGCGCAACGCAGGGATTGAACCAGAAATGAACCCCGGTGAGGGCGCTTTTTACGGGCCAAAGCTTGAGTTTGTGCTAACCGATGCCATTGGCCGCGATTGGCAATGTGGCACTCATCAGGTAGATTTTGTCCTACCTGAGCGTTTGGATGCAAATTACATTGGCGAAAATGGAAACAAGCATCGCCCTGTTATGCTGCACCGCGCATGTCTTGGATCCTTTGAGCGGTTTATAGGTATATTAATCGAAGAGCACGCAGGAAAGCTACCGTTATGGTTAGCGCCACGTCAAGTTGTAGTAGCCTCAATCGTGTCAGATGCTGACGAATTTGTGCATGAAGCCGTGGCTGCTCTCCGCAAATCCGGGGTACGCGTCGAAGCTGATATTCGTAATGAAAAGATCAACTACAAAGTCCGCGAGCACTCCGTATCCAAAGTACCAGTAATTTTAGCAATTGGAATGAAAGAAGTGGAAGACCGCACCGTCTCCGTGCGCCGCCTTGGCAGCAAACAAAGCGAAGTGATGAGTTTGCAACAGCTAGTTTCTAATCTTAAAGTTGAATCAACGCCGCCTGATTTACTATAAAATAATATGAATATGGTATAATATATGGA
>JAVLEV010000158.1:3012-4939 GCA_031920365.1 Planktomarina sp.
AGATATGCCTTTGGGCACAGTAAAATGGTTTAACACTACAAAAGGGTTTGGTTTTATCGAGCCAGAAGGTGGTGGCAATGATGTCTTTGTCCATATCTCAGCCGTAGAACGGGCTGGGATGACAAGCCTGGCTGATAGTCAGAAAATAAATTACGAGTTGATTGAGGGGCGTGATGGCCGCGAAATGGCTGGTGACTTGACACGCAGCGACTAAATTAGCGCTGAACGCTTTGCGCAGAAAGACATTTGCATTTATCTGGGTTCGCCTTGCAGCCCTTTCTTTATGTTTTAAGAATTTATCCCTGTAAACTATGCACCAATAACTCCTTCGAACTCACGCCATTCGCCTTTGCTCATTCCAGAGGTTTCTTGAGTCACTTTTTCGCCTGCTAACATGCGGCGCACGCAATCAAGTGATTTGGCAGACAGCACAGCTCCATCTAAGCGATAATCTTCAAACGCACCATAAGCGGCAGGGACCCAATCCCTTACCATATCGCAGATCGCGTCCGCGTAGACCCTGATTTCATATTGCGCATGCGCATCGGCCCGCAGCCGCAGAAAGTGAAATAAGTTGTGCAGGTCTACCTTCCAATACCACTGCGTATAAATGTTAGCTGGCAAGTTCATCCGCGCCAATTCTCGCGCTAGACCGTCTTGGCCGTCGTCACAAATCATCGCTTCATAATTATCATAGGCCCGGTTACTATCAGATTTCAAAATTTCTAGAACGCGTGCAGCCTCAGCGCCTTGTAGCACCCGCCCACGACCTTGATTATTTACCGCAGACTGAGCAGCCAAGGAGCCAGCTTCAGGAATATAAAACTCCCTGTCTAGAATTGAATAACGCGCTGAGTATTCGTTTACATTCGCTGTTCGATGGCGAATCCATTGCCGTGCCACGAAAACAGGTAGCTTAACGTGCAGCTTTATTTCACACATTTCAAACGGCGTGGAATGCCAATGGCGCATCAAATAGCGGATGAGGCCCACATCATTTTGTACCGATTTGGTACCTTTTCCATAGCTCACGCGGGCCGCCTGACAGATCGCTGCGTCATCACCCATGTAGTCGATAACCCGCACAAAACCATGGTCTAAAATGGGTTGCGCTTTGTAGAGGTGGTTTTCCATCCCTGGAGCCACAGCCCGCAGAGTTGGCTGAGGATTTGACCGCAACTGATCAATTTCTTCTTGTTGTTCTGGTGTCAACAGCATCAGTATCCCCTAAGTTAACCCCATCCGGAGCGATTCCCTGAATACTATATATGGAGTAAAGCAAAGGATGCACCTACTATATGAAGGTAAATGCAAATGAAATATCTACACACGATGGTCCGCGTGGCTGATTTGGAAGCCTCAGTCGCATTTTTTGCTCTTTTAGGTCTCGAAGAAACCCGACGATATGATAATGAAGGCGGCCGATTCACTTTAGTTTTCATGGCTCCGCCAAATCAGCATGAGTATCCAGTTGAGCTCACTTACAATTGGGATGGAGATGAAAATCTACCATCTGATAGCCGACATTTTGGACATCTAGCCTATGAGGTTAAGGATATTTATGCGACTTGCCAGCACCTTATGGACAGTGGGGTCATCATCAATCGCCCACCGCGGGAAGGACGGATGGCTTTTGTGCGCAGCCCAGACAATATTTCGATAGAGCTTTTACAAGCTGGAGACAATCTACCGGTAGCGGAACCTTGGGCGAGTATGAAAAATATTGGCCATTGGTAAGATAAAATCTTCTTATATAGCTTGCGTTAGCTATTATAGTGGTTTCGAGCCATTCCATTGCACAAGCTGACTGCCGGCAAGCCTTGACTTTTGACTTAGATGTCTCTGGGTCTGTGGATCAAGAAGAGTATCAACCACAGATAAAAGGCTTAGCCGCTGCTCTAACAACTCCAGATGTGGTATCCAGCAT
>JAVLEV010000159.1:0-4939 GCA_031920365.1 Planktomarina sp.
CGATCATACCTTCTTTGAAGTCACCAGTCGGGCTACAATCGCCCTGTAATTTTACGTCCACAAGTATTTTTTCTGCCATAGAATTATCAAAACCACTTCGAACTTCCGTTTTAACATGTTGGTAAGTTAGGGTTGGGCCAGCGGCCAAATGTGCCGCCCGATATGCCAATGGCTAGAAAACTTGCGTCTGTGGCTGCCTCCCAGATCATCGCCACAGTACAAGACTCACGGGCAGTCTTTCCACTCTTGCCTACTGCATGAGTAATTTCAGCTCGCACCGGAGTATTCAATGCGATCATTACATCGGGGCGTTTCGGCGTTACCACAGCGAAACTATCTTTTATGTTACATGAAATTGTCTTATAAATTATAGTGACCACTTATTTATGATTAAACTCAGTAAAAATGTATAACAAAAATAAATTGGGTGTCTGTGTTACAATAATAAAATATTTTTAATCTCTTTTTCTTCCTCTGCACTCAAATTTTTTATAACCACCTCATTTTTGCTACGCCGTTGCACGGCAATTAGCCCTGCTAGTGCTAATAAAAACAGTAGCGGGCCAGCCAGCCACAGTACTAAATTAATTCCAAGCCCGTTGGGGCGCAGCAAAACATATTCGCCATACCTCGCTACTATGTAGTCCATAACCTCAGTGTCACTTTCACCTTCCACCAAGCGCGCTCTCACCAACAACCGGAGGTCCTTCGCAATGCCGGCGTTAGACTCATCAATACTTTCATTGCGGCATTGTAAGCATCGTAAACCCTGTGAAATGGAACGTGCGCGCTGCTCGAGCACAGTATCAGACAATACTTCGCCCGGCTCTACCGCCTGCCCCAAATTAGCCCAAGCAATTAAAGAAATTACTATGAATAAATTTTTCATAGACCTGCCCCCTGTGAACCGCGCCGCGTAGCAGACGCCACTCTGTATCGACGGTCAAATAGGCTAAGTAATCCGCCCAAAGCCATTATAATGGCACCAGTCCAGATCCAGTTGGCCAAAGGCTTGACAAATGTCCGCACCGCATAGCCGCCTTCAGGCTGTGCATCCCCAACCACAATATAAACGTCTCGCCACAATCCACTATCGATTCCAGCTTCCGTGGTAGGCATCTCGGCTACTGGATAATAGCGTCGCTCCGGGTGCAAAATGGCCAAGACCCTGCCGCCGCGCGCTAGCTTAATATCCGCCATTGTGGTGAGATAATTTGGACCGCGTAACTCCTCCACATTATTAAGGGTTATCGTGAACCCCGATATTTTGACACTTTCCCCAATTGCCATCACCCGAATATCTTCTGTCTGCCAAGCCGTAATTCCAGCCACACCAAAGATTGTGATACCAAGTCCAGCGTGTGCTGTTGCCTTGCCCCAATCAGCAAGAGGCAACCGCAACAAACGCCGCCATTTGCCATGTCCACTGCCAGTACGTTGGTAAAGCTCTATTATAACTCCTATAACTAACCAAACACCAAGACCGATACCAACAGGGCCAATTAATGACCTACCAGTCTGCACAGCCCATGTAAGACTAGTGCAGGCCAGACAAAACAAAGCAATGGGCCATAAGCGGTATAGATGGGCCCATTTGGCACGTTTCCATGGCAGTGTGGACCCAATGGGCAATATAATCGCTAATGCCACCATGAAAGGAGTAAATGCGATATTAAAGAATGGTGGGCCGACAGACAGCTTTCGGTCTGTGATTAGCTCTGCCAATAGCGGCCAAACAGTGCCCACAAACACAATAAAACAGCTGACAGCAAGCAGTAGATTATTAGCAATCAAGGCACTCTCACGGCTAACAGTAGAAAACAAACCTTTACTTTCCATGGCACTGGCCCGCAAAGCGAACAGGAATAGCGCCCCACCAAAGAATACGCCTAGGATCACCAAAATAAACACCCCACGCTCAGGATCGTTTGCAAAGGCATGCACCGAGGTGAGGACCCCAGACCTTACTATAAATGTCCCAATTAAAGAAAATCCAAAAGCCAAAATCGCAAGTAATATTGTCCAAGCTTTAAGTGCATCGCGTTTTTCAACCACAATGGCTGAATGCAACAGGGCTGCAGAAATCAACCACGGCATTAAGCTGGCGTTTTCAACTGGATCCCAGAACCAAAAACCTCCCCAGCCTAGCTCATAATAAGCCCACCAGCTACCCAGACCAATCCCAATAGTGAGAAATATCCAAGCAGCCAGTGTCCATGGTCTTACCCATCTTCCCCAAGCAGCATCGACTTTTCCTTCAAGTAGGGCCGCAACCGCAAATGAAAAGGTGATAGAAAGCCCAACATAACCAAGATACAAAAATGGTGGGTGAAATGCTAAACCTGGATCTTGCAAAAGTGGGTTAAGTCCCTGACCATTGAATGGCGGGAATTGGACGCGCACGAATGGGTTAGACGTAAAAAGTACAAAAGCAAGAAAGGCAGCAGTAATTGAGCTTTGAACCCCAAGCACCCTTGCCAACAAGCTTTGCGGTAGTGTCTTCCCAAAAAAGGCAGCAGAGGCTGCAAACAGCGTCAGGATCAAAATCCAAAGAAGCAAGGAACCTTCGTGGTTACCCCAAACCCCTGCAATTTTATAGAGGATTGGCTTAAGTGTGTGCGAATTAAGTACTACAATTCGAAGAGAGAAATCCGATCCAACAAACGCCAATGTCAACGCCCCAAAGGCAAATGCTACTAGCAAAAACTGCAGGATTGAAAAAATTGGTGCTAATTGCATCCAACTGCTGCGTTGCATTGCGGCCCCAGCCAAAGGAACAATTGTTCCAAAGATTGCAAAACCGAGTGCTATATTCAAACTAAAATGAGCGAGTTCATTTACCATACGGTAGCTATAGTGGCCCTACTGAACATAGCAAGAAACACGAACCAATTTTTGAAGCGCAAATGGTCACAACCTAAGCGATCTAATTGAAACTAGAGTGCTTATTAATATTTTAGAAAACAACGAAAGCTTAGAATATTGATTATTGCTCGCTTAAATCTTTTGCGCCTCTTGGGTCCTTATAGACGCCCTGTTGTTTCAACGCATCAATTACTTCTTTAGGCATATATGACTCATCGTGCTTAGCCAAGATTTCTGTAGCTAAAAATAAACCATTAGAAAACGTACCAGTTGCAATGGTGCCTTGCCCTTCCTCGAACAAGTCTGGAGGTAGATCGTTACCAATGTATTTAACAGGTACGGTATTAGCTCCATCAGTGATATCAAAGAAAAACTGAACTCCTCCCCCCACTCTGACACTATCAGCGACTACCAATCCGCCCACGCGAAACACTTCGCTGGGCAAAGGTGGAAACTCGAAAACCTGAGTTGGAGAACGAAAAAGGTTAATGCCATCACGCAAAGCAAAGCCAATTAAACCAGTAGCTCCAA
This sequence comes from Planktomarina sp., assembly GCA_031920365.1. Lineage (GTDB taxonomy): Bacteria > Pseudomonadota > Alphaproteobacteria > Rhodobacterales > Rhodobacteraceae > Planktomarina. The sequence goes on from JAVLEV010000159.1 coordinate 3,397, forward strand.
CCAAACAGATCAAAGCCAGCACAATTACTTGGATTCGACGCCGTTTTTTGAGCCCATGCATTATGGAAACACCGGAGCCATCATCAAGCCTTCAGTCTCAACGCACCCCAACATCAAATTGGCATTCTGCAAGGCCTGTCCAGATGACCCTTTAGTAAGGTTGTCTAGGGCTGCAATAACGACTACGCGGCCCACTACTCGGTCCGCGACAACACCAATATGACAAAAGTTTGAGCCCCGAATATGTCGCGTACTTGGATGCTCTCCCATCGGCAACACTTGCACAAAGGGCTCTTTTTCATAAGCTTTTTGTAGGACGTCATAAATGGTATCTGCGTCACCTTGCACGTAAACAGTGGCCAGAATACCACGATTAGCCGGCAGCAAGTGTGGCGTAAACTGCACATCAACCGGGCGACCTGCCAGCTTAGAAAACTCTTGATCAAATTCTGCCAAATGCCGGTGTTGTCCGCCAACCGAATAGGCATGAAATCCCTCTGATAACTCAGCATGCTGCAGGTTTTCTTTGGCTGAGCGCCCTGCTCCAGAAACTCCAGTTTTTAAATCAATAATAATTTGATCAAGATCGATCACTCCAGCCGAGACAAGGGGGCGAAGTGCAAACTGGCCGGTGGCCGCATTACAGCCCGTGCCTGCCACCAGTCGTGCATTCCTTATATCGTTACGATAAAATTCGGTAAGCCCATATACAGCTGTCTTTTGCAGGTCGGGCGCGTCATGGGTTTTACCGTACCATTTTTGATAAACCACTGGATCACTAATCCGAAAATCTGCAGAAAGGTCCACGACTTTAACATGTGCGGGCAAGCGACTAATAACCATTTGGGATGTAGCATGCGGCAAAGCGCAGAATACTAAGTCCGCTTCGTTCATGTTTATATCTTCAATTTTTTGTAAGATAGGCAGACCCATATGTCTCAAATGGGGGAAAACATCCTCCATCAGAAGCCCCGCTTTGCGGTCTGCAGACAAGGCTAGAATTTTCATGTTAGAATGGGCTGCAATTAGTCGCACTAATTCAGCTCCTGTATAGCCGCTTGCGCCAAGTATGATAACTTTATATGCCATTGCCAAATCCTCTACTATACTATGGATATGCGATGAATACGTGCAGATTTCAACCGCTGTTTAGCTACAGTTCTAAGCAGATTCAAAGATTAACAGCCTCTTCAAAAACTGCGTGCCCGTTGCGACACTCTCAAAGACTCACCTGTTATAATAAATTTAAGATTAGTCTTGGCTCCCAACTTATTTGGGTGCCGCTTCAATTAATAAGCAAGGTTTTTTACCACTAAATTTTCTTATGGAAAATTTTAACCTTTAGTCCAAGTGCATCTGGAAATGTCGTTTGCATCGATAAATAATGTATACAATCCAAGATTGCAATTTGGGAGAATTACCTTTTACGGTTTAAAGCATCGACATAATTTTCTAAAGCCAACTGCCGCAGTAGTAATTTATCGCCCCATTGCCGCTTTGGCAGGGCTTTAATCAACGCACAAAGACACCCAATACCCGCTTG
>JAVLEV010000160.1:0-4927 GCA_031920365.1 Planktomarina sp.
TATTGAATAATTAACAATTTGTGCGCTAGGGGACATGTGCCGTGGAGGGCTATGGAGTTGCCGTACTTTACCCAGGCCTAAGATTGCTGCGTAAAGTTCGTAAAATGGCAGTATACATTTGTGATAGACTATATTTATAGTTTCTGATGAGCAGAGTGTGCGCTACGATATAGATGCTTAGGGTTAAGGTTGGTACATGAGCGAACCTCTAATCCCCATACTGCTTATAGCTTGGTTCACCAGAGCTAATAAAAGCCGCACACAGGTGCCAAATTTCTTGGTTTCCAAAACATAATCAGTCTAGTCAACCATGCTGTATGAAACTCTATAGTGACCTAATAAGGCCCCTAAACTTGATGTCGGAACGAGTTAGGTTAGGCCGCTTTCCATTTATATTTACAACATAAGAATTTACTTTCGTTACCGAATGAGGTCTAGTCTTTGAAAGTTAAATTCAAAAGATATTCACCTTGAAGCACATTACTACCATCACAGCACTACTGATAACCTTTGCTACACTGTTTAGCGCAGTAAAGTTATGAATAAACCTAAATTTAATTACAACAGATCTGATGCTTGCTGCCACTTTTGCAATAGAACTGAAAATCCACATCCAGACTTTGATGAGCCAATAGTCACAGCCAAAATTGAAGCTAATAATCAAGATATAGAGTTATGTATCAATTGTTATTGTGAATTAGAGACTTCAGCAAAGGTTAGGAACCAACCGTTTTCACAACTAGTTACTGAAAAAGTCAACCTGCTAAGGATATTAGATAAACCAAAAAAGTAATTTTAAATGACCAAACTCAAGATGATCCTTAAGCATCACCTGTAGTTTATGTAACCACCACTCAATGCACGAAGTTTCTAACCTAATAAATGTCACAGGAGAGAAAGCTACAGTTCACGATGTATGCAAGAGCTTTAGATTTAAGCAGTGCAAAGCAAAAACTGAGAACACTTTCCAGACCGTCTACAAAGGTAACTACAACACAACCTCAGATGGGAGTACGGCTATATTATAGACTGAAAAGTAAGGCCCCATTCTATTGGTGTGTAGGTGGGTAAGCATAGATCTATATTTAAGATTTTCAAAAACCTTGTTCAACTATGACCAGTCCTTAGTTTTCACCCAGTCGCCGCGATGTTAGCGGTTAGGTTTTCGAATATTTCTTGGACTTTGGTTCGGTTCAGAAGAATCAATGAGCGCTCTGCTTTCGGGTTAATCATCTTATCAGATATGCTTTCTAATACGTCACACTGGCGTAGATTAAAGGGTTCAGTAAAAAAATCAATTAGCCGCCAATCTGATGTAGCAATATCTGAATTATTAATACGAGGCCCATTTGGAGCAGCGCTAGAAGTTGTCATTAAATACGTAATGGAGGAGCATAGGAAATTATTCAGTACAAGCGAAATATCCCTATAGCTTAAATGGAATAAGCAATCACGACAAAATAGAAGGTCTACTTTTGGCAGTGTGTTTTTTGTAAGATCTAGATGGATAAATGTGGTATCTTTATCACCATATTCAGATTGGTTGTATTTTATCAGTGGTTCAACAATATCGCCACCAATATATTTTATAGAAGTATTTTTTGTAACATGTTGCATCCAATTAAAATCGCCACACGGTGCGTCAAGCATTTTATTTATTTTATATCGGCCTAATATTTTGGGGAGTTCTGCTCGAATATTCTGGGTGTTTTCAAGGGTAGAACCTTCACCACTACGCGACTCCGAACTATTCCAGTGATTTGAGCTATATATTTTTGTGAAGCGGTCCTCAGGTTTTTCCAAGCCTAGGATTTTTTTCCTCCTTGATCCCGTTGTTGCCTTGTTGACCGTCAGTTTAGTCGCTGCATATAATCCTAGCTTAGATACACGTTGGTTGAACTTATTTAATAACGCCATCTTTAACACCTGCAAAAACTCTTCGTAGAGACAAATAGGGTTGCCAGTCAACCATTGAGCACCAACTCCAATCAGAGCTTACATTAAAGCCCGATTACTATGTCGTCTGGAAGCTATGCAGGTAGCGTCGGCGGGCACGAAAGGGCCCGATGCCAAAATTTTACTGCCTGGATCTGGGCCGCTAGCTTTTCTTTAGCCTACCGCCCGCGCTTGGGTTCGACATTTGTGGCAACAAGTCTCTCACCTCATGTTCTCGCCATGATGCGCTTCGGTTCAGCGTTCAACAATTGCGTAAAAATTTAGCCGACTTCATTTAAGGGAATAGTAGCTGTCGCCTGATTATTTTCATGTTTCGCACGTCTGACGCTCGAAAAACGAAGTTTTACTCGCTTTAGCCAAGCATCACAGTTATCACCAAGTACCAATAAAGCTGGAGTTGCAAGCAATGTAAGGATTGTTGCAAACGTAAGGCCACCGGCGATTGTACTGGATAAATCTGTCCACCATTGTGAGGATGGAGCACCAGACAATATAGATCTTTCGCCAAATTGGATGGTCAACCCAAACACCATGGGCAGGAGCCCCATAATGGTCGTTACAGCAGTCAACAACACTGGCCTAAACCGCGCAAGACCCGCATGAAACGCAGCCTGCTTTGCACCGTAGCCCTTCGCACGAAACTCATTAAATGTATCTATTAAAACGATGTTATTGTTCACAACGACGCCCGCAAGCGCTATAATTCCTAAGCCGGACATAACTATACCGAAAGGGCGGTCCATCAGCCACAAGCCTAAAAATACTCCACCAGATGATAAGATAATAGCCGACATTGTTACAAATGTTTGCCATACAGAGTTAAACTGGATCATCAGAACAAGTATCATGAAACACATAGACAAAGAAAAAGCTTGGCCGAAAAAGGTCTGTGTTTCCTCAATATCTTCGCTTTCACCACCAAAAATAATTGAACTAGACAAGGAAACCCCTTCATTTTTGTCTAACGCAATTTCAAGCGCTTCTACCTGTTTGGCAGGTAAAAGGCCTTCTTTCACATCAGCATCAATCGAATAAAATCGCTTGCCGTTTTTGCGTTCAATATCACCCCCTTTTGGCTGTGGTATTAATTTTGCAAATACCGACAATGGAACGTAGTCGCCCGCGGCAGTCGGAATTCGGATCTCTTCAAGATGATCAAGATTACGCTGATTGCTTGGGAAGCGTAGTTTTATGTCCAGTTCGTCGTCAATATCGTCGGGACGGTAATCAGAAATTGTAACACCTTCAGTCAACAGTTTTACCATGTTACCGAGGGCGCCAACAGAAACCCCATGGCGGCTTGCCTCGTCTCGGTCAAATTCTATCGTCCACTCTATACCAGGTAATGGGCGCGTATCTTTAATATCTATAAAACCACCAATTTCATTCATCAAACTGACCACAAAATCCGTTGTTTGCGCTGCTTGGTCTAGATTATTGTCAAATACCTCGATGTGGATCGGTGCTCCACCACCAGGACCGGGTTGTTCCTTTTGGAGGTTAACCTTTATACCGACTACCCCGTCTAGCCGTTCGCGCATTTCATCCATCAAAATGCTGACTTTTTGGCGCTGTTGCCAATTATCAAATACAGTGCGGATAGATCCAATAGAATCTCTTGGGGCATTCTCATCAGACCCCAATTTGGCGTAATTTGCAGTAACACCCTTTAAATCAAGCACTCGGGCTTCAGCCTGTTTTAAAAGTTCGTCGCGCTCATCCGCTGCAAGATCACCACGGGCCAAAACTTGAATTGCGGCTTGTTCTGGTTCTACATCAGGGAAAAAGCTTACACCCAAACCAGCCGAAAAATAACTGCCGAAGGAAACAAACATGAAACCCGCAATAAACAATACGACAAGTATTGGATATTGAATGGCTCGCTTGAGAATCCAGCGATATAATCGCGGTGCTGAATGGTGGACCGCGCCACCAGCAGAAGCTCTTTTACCAAACATACCACCCAGAACGGGTATAAATATTAATGCCATCAGTAGGGACGCCGATAATACAGAAATCACAGTGATTGGCAAAAATTTCATAAAGCTACCAACAATACCAGGCCAGAACAGTAGTGGCAGGAAGACCATTAATGTAGTCACTGTCGACGCGATAATTGGCCAAGCCATTCGGACAGCTCCCTCACGGTATGCTGTCGCCCGATCTACTGATTGTGCTATTCTTCGGTCTGCATATTCGATTGTGACGATCACTCCGTCAACAAGCATACCAGCAACAAGAATAAGCGAAAATAGTACAACAATATTCAACGTGATACCCATGTTGTAAAGAATGGCTATACCAATCAGAAAACTGCCAGGGATTGCCAGAGCAACTAGGGCGGCATTTCGCAATCCAAGGCTTGCAACGACAACTATCATAACAATCAAAACTGCAGCAGTTACGTTATTACCAAGGTCACTTAGGGTTGACCTCACATTTTTAGACTTATCCAAAAGATAATTAACTTCCACATTACCCGGCATGGTGGCAACTTCCGCATCAATAATTTTACGTGTTGCCTCTGCAACTTCAATTAGATTTGCGCCAACTCTTTTTTTCACATCTAAAACTAGAGAGCTTTGCCCGTTAACCCGCGAGCGATTATCCGAGTCTACAAACGCTCGGCGCACCCTTGCAATATCTTCGAAATGAATAGTGTTTCCGCCACCAATTTTGATTGGCAACTTCATCAAGTCTTCAATCGTCTCAATAACGCCCGGTACTTTTAACGCAAGCCTTCCCGCGCCAGTATCGATGGATCCGGCGGTAACAAGCTGGTTATTAGCAGAGACAAGCCCAATAACTAAAGCAGGATTAAGGCCGTAACTTTCCATAGCGCCAGCATCAATAAGTACTTCGACCATTTCTTCACGGTCACCACCAATCTCAACTTCCAGAACTCCTTCAACCGCTTCAAGCTTATCCTTTAAATCGCGAGCGGCAAAAATCAGTAGTTTTTCCGGTACCT
>JAVLEV010000161.1:0-2273 GCA_031920365.1 Planktomarina sp.
CCCGACTTTCTAGATATTGCACTTTTATATGCTTTAATTAATTTTGTTGGCACAATCGCAATTTTGAAATTTTTTCGCTATCGCGCAATTGGTGATACCATGTGGAGCCCTCCAAATACGAAAAATAAGGAATAAACATTATGGATATTTTTCTAAATTTTTTGTGTTGGGCGTTGATAGTATCTGGATCATTTTTCGTGATTGTAGGAGCGTTTGGAACCTACAGGTTTCCTGACTTTTGGTCGCGACTCCATGCAGCATCAATAACAGACTCAGCCGGCGTTATTCTATTATTAATTGGAATGGGAGTATATTCAGGCCTTACATTGATCACTTTTAAGCTTTTGGTAATAGGTCTATTTCTGTTCATAACCGGCCCAACCTCAACTCACGCAGTTGCTAATGCCGCTCTTGTTTCAGGACTGCGACCACCAAAACGGCAAAGCAATAATGCGGATGATTAGGGTATGATGAAGCTAAGGAATTTTTTATAAACAAACGTTATGATCAATATAGTAATATAACAGGTGCAAAATCGAAACTTTTATTAACATAGCCCTTTTTAGTATGCTGGCAGTTACCGCTCTTTCTGTGGTGCGTACTCGAAGTTTATTTGCTATTGTAGCTCTCTCTGGGGTGTTTAGCCTCCTATCAGCCCTTTTGTTTGTGACTTGGGATGCCGTCGACGTGGCATTTACGGAGGCCGCTGTGGGGGCGGGCATTTCAACTGTGTTAATGCTGGGCACTCTGGCTTTGACCTCGCGTACCGAAAGCGCAAGCCATAAATCAAATCTGATTCCACTTATAGCAGTTGTCGTGACTGGCGCCGCAATGATTTATGGCACCCTAGACATGCCAAACTTCGGTTCGGTAGATACTCCGGTGCAAACTCACGTCGGGCCGGACTATCTAAAACGGATTCCGGAAGATATTCATGTCCCAAATGCAGTAACAGCCATTTTAGCAAGCTACCGAGGCTACGACACATTAGGTGAAACAGCAGTTGTCTTCGCGGCCGGCATAGGCGTTTTAATGTTGATAAGCGGATTGCGCCGCCGCCGCAGAGATGAAGATAGCGAAGACGATACTGACGACACAGAGGGGACAACCTGATGCGTCATCATTTAATTTTGCGAGTAGTGACTAAACTTCTTGTTGGGACAATATTTTTATTTGCTCTTTATGTGCAATTCCACGGCGATTATTCTCCTGGTGGCGGCTTTCAGGCAGGGGTTATCATGGCGGTTGGCTTTATAATATATGGAATCGTATTTAGTTTGGATAAAGTCAAATTGGTATTTCCACCTTGGTTAGTTCATAAATTGATAGCGTTTGGCGTATTACTTTATGCCGGTACTGGCGTCTACAGCATGGTGATGGGATATGGTTTTCTAGATTATACGGCCTTTGATCCTCATCAACCATCCCACGGACAACACTTAGGAATTTTAATCGTAGAGGCGGGGGTTGGCATAACCGTAACCGGCGTAATGGTGGCCGTCTATTATTCCTTCGCATCCCGCACACCCGTTCTAAGTGACGAAGAGTGGTGAATATGCATTTTTTGACTTCCGAATTTATTTTTGGCCACCTGAACTATTGGCTGTTCATCATATTAATGATGACTGGCTTATATATTGTGATTGGTAAGGGCAATTTAGTCAAAAAAATTGTCGGTTTAAATATCTTTCAGACTTCAGTTTTTATGTTCTATATTTCAATGGGAAAAATTTCTGGGGGCACCGCCCCAATTTTTCCCTTGGATGGTAAATATGATCCTGCAGTTGCATATTCAAATCCCCTTCCGCATGTCCTTATTCTCACTGCTATTGTAGTTGGGATAGCCACCACCTCACTCGGTCTGGCACTTATTATCAGAATTAGAGAAGAGTATCACAGCATCGAAGAAGAAGAAATAACATTGATTGAAGACAATGTATTTCGCAGTGAAAACCAGCTGGTAGCAAGCCAAGGAGAGGCACTCTAATGGCTACGGAAGCTGTCTCTCATACTGCAATGACCCTGTCTGACCATTTGCCTATTCTGCAAATACTAATTCCATTTATTGCGGCACCGTTAATCGTTTTTATTGGGCGACGCAGTTTAGCTTGGCCCATAGCATTTATTGCTAGCGCTGCCGCGTTTGTGATTGCCTGCTTACTTCTTTCAAAGGTTATTAGCGGTGGTATAATTTCGTATCAAATTGGGGGCTGGGCGCCGCCGCTCGGCATCGAATACCGAGTTGATGCAGCAAACGCTTTTGTACTTTTTCT
>JAVLEV010000161.1:2373-4876 GCA_031920365.1 Planktomarina sp.
TTGCTGGCCATGTTTGCCGCATCCTTCACGGCAATCTTCCAACGCGACCTAAAGCGCATGCTAGCATATTCAAGTATAGCTCAGATCGGTTACATGCTGTTAGGCATTGCACTACTTTCAGAGACTGGGTTGATGGCCACCATTATTCACCTTTTCAACCATGGCATTACTAAAGCCGCATTATTTATGGGTGTTGGAGCTTATGTTCTCCGGTCTGGAAGCTCATTTTACATACAGATCCAAGGCCTTGGAAAGACAATGCCGTGGACCAGTGCCGCGGTTGTAATTGGTGGGGTATCCCTAATTGGCGTACCTGGAACTGCTGGATTTTTAAGTAAATGGCTTCTTGTTCAGGCTGCACTAGAACAGGGTTATTGGCCAATTGCCATGCTGATTGTAGCCTCATCCTTACTCGCAGTTATTTATGTCTGGCGACTTGTCGAGACGCTCTATCTGGCCACGCCGCATAGTGAACAAACTATTCAAGAGGCTCCACTTTCAATGCTACTTCCACTATGGATAATGGCACTGGCCTGTATTTATTTTGGCTTTGCGACGGACATAACTCTAGGAGCAGCTAAAGCTGCGGCTCAAGCTTTACTCGCCGGATCATCTGGCATGCTGCATTAGGACGGACTAAGTTATGGATACATCCCTGGCGATATTACTATCAATGCTACTGCCTGCTGCTGCAGTTGTGACTAATTTGGTGTTTCGCAACAGTCCAAACCTCCGTGATGGGCTAACACTTGGTGCTGCCGTAGCAACCTTCCTCGTAGTATTAAATATTCTTGCTACGGTAGGCAATACAACGACGGACGCCTTTGTCTTAATTGAGTTAATGCCAGGCCTTGAGTTGGCATTTAACGTAGAGCCTTTGGGAATGATGTTTGCCATATTGGCATCAGGGCTTTGGATAGTAACTCATGTCTACGGCATTGGGTATATGCGGGGAAATAATGAAGAGGACCACGCACGTTTCTTTGCGTGTTTTTCTTTTGCAATTTTCTCTGTAATGGGAATTGCATTTGCGGCAAACATGTTCACGCTATTTCTATTTTATGAACTATTAACGCTGTCCACTTATCCACTGGTAGCTCATAAGGGTACACTGGCTGCTGTCAAAGGTGCACGTACTTACCTTAGTATACTGATAGGTACGTCAATCGGTCTGCAATTAGTTGCAGTAATTTGGACCTATGCAATAGCGGGAACACTAGACTTTACACGCGGTGGGATTTTAGAGGGTCTCATAGCAGGCCCACCAGTTGCAATACTTCTTGCACTTTATGCTTTTGGTATTGGTAAAGCTGCCCTTATGCCGTTTCATCGCTGGCTGCCGGCCGCAATGGTCGCTCCTACCCCAGTCAGCGCACTTTTACATGCCGTTGCAGTCGTTAAAGCTGGCGTGTTTACTATGCTTAAAGTGGGTATATACATATTTGGAATTGATTTCTTGGCAGCAACAGGAGCCTCAATTTGGCTTATGTGGCTGGCCGCCTTTTCAATTATTGCCGCATCAGTAATCGCTTTGACCAAGGACAATCTTAAAGCCAGACTTGCATACTCAACAATCAGCCAACTCTCTTATATAACACTCGGCGTTGCCCTAGCTACGTCAATGGGCATACTAGGCGGAAGCCTACACGTAGTAATGCATGCGATGGGTAAAATCACACTTTTTATGTGTGCTGGGTCAATATATGTTGCTACCCACAAAACTAATATAAGCCAGATGACTGGCTTAGGTCGCGCAATGCCAATAACTTTTATCGCCTTTTTAATTGGCTCCCTATCTATTATCGGGCTCCCCCCAATGGGTGGGTCTTGGAGCAAGTGGCTCCTAATTATGGGAGCCGCAGATGCTGGCCAACTGGTGATGGTTGGGGTTTTACTCATAAGCTCACTATTGAACGTTGCATATCTTCTTCCATTAGTTGGCAAGGGTTTCTTTCTGAACATACCCAATCAAAAAGAACCAATAACTTTCTCAGAAAGTCCAATTTTGGTTTGGGCGCCACCCGCATTTACAGCTTTTGGTTGTATAATTCTATTTTTCTATGCTGGGCATATTCAGACCTTCCTGATGCCCATCATAGCTACACCTTGAGGAGGCCACGGATGGACTTGAATAAAACTGACGAAACAAGTGAGTTTTCTTCACTTGGTAAAACGCTCTGTTGGTTCACGAAAACTGAACATGCAAACAAGATATTTTCAGGATTAGCTGTGCTTTGTTTGGCACTATTTCTAACAGATTTTACCTACCAAAAGCATGGGCATTTCCATATTGAAGAGATCCCTGGGTTTTATGGTGCGTATGGGTTCTTTATGTTCACAGCGCTCATCTTGGTTGCCAAGGCCTTGAGGCTTCTCATCAAACGTCCAGAAAGTTATTATGGGGATAAAGCCGTTGATGGCGAAGATTATCCTGCTGACCAATTAGAGCAAGGTTCCAAGTGATGATCAGCATTTTGCCTACAGCTTTCATCTTCATTGCAGC
>JAVLEV010000162.1:0-4873 GCA_031920365.1 Planktomarina sp.
AACTAATATTTATTATTACTTTTTTAATAATAGACTGAAAGTCCTTTGCTTGTGATTAAAAATGATTTTTACTTAGTTTTAATCATCGAAACCGTACTTTTAAGTGCAATATATTGACGGATAGGTAGGATCACTTTTATAAAGTTTTAACTGTCTTCAGTAGTCTATCTAGTGTTTACGTCTGCTCATTAAAAAGTACTAAAGCCGGGTTGTTTGGAGATAAAATGGAACGTTGTGGTTGGGTTGGATTAGATAAAATTTATATCGAATACCACGACCGAGAATGGGGTGTACCAGAGTATGACAGCCTTTCCTTGTGGGAAAAGCTGGTCTTGGATGGCTTTCAGGCTGGCCTAAGTTGGATCACCATATTAAAAAAGCGCAATGCTTTTAGAGAGGCCTTTGCAGATTTTACTCCAGAGGTGATTGCAACTTGGGGAGCAGTGGAGGTAGACGTTTTGCTTCAAAATACAGGCATCATTCGTCACCGTGGTAAAATTGAGGCAACCATTGGAAATGCAAAAGCCTATTTGCGTTTAGCTGAAGAGATGCCTTTTTCTGACCGTATGTGGTCCTATGTGGAGTTTATACCGTTGGTTGGAGAATATCAAAGTCTCGACCAAGTCCCGACTCAGTCGCCACTCAGTTTGCAGATATCAAAGGATCTCAAGAAAGCTGGATTTAAATTTTGTGGGCCGACAATTGTTTATGCTTGGATGGAAGCCTGCGGATTGTTCAATAACCACGTAGTTGGATGCTATCGGCATACTGAGGTTTCTGCTATGGTTCGATAAGTGCCTTTATTATTGCTAAAGCGCTGTCGCTGTGCCAGTTTGCATCTCCAAGTAGACTGCCTATTTCTTGTCCGTCGCGGTCAATTAAAAATGTTGCTGGCAATCCCAAAACCCCCATCTCACGAGCCAATCTTTGTCTTGGGTCACGGTGTGAAGGTAGATTATCTATGCCGATTTCGTTGAAAAACGCAGCTACCTTATCGGGTGGGTTAGGGCCTGTGGCAATGGTAATTACGGTAAAATCATCTCCACCTAATGTAGATTGTAGGGCTGAAAGCTCTGGCATTTCCTTGCGGCAAGGTGCGCACCAGGTGGCCCAAAAATTGAGTAAGAGTATTTTTCCCTGATAGTCTGATAATAAGCCTTTGGATCCGTCGGCATGCATAAAGAAGGTTTCTGTGGTGACCTTACTTCTACTGTGAAACTGAAGTTTACGCATATCACCTTCGCGTAAAGCCTTGAGAGACGATACGTCTGCATTTGCAGTAGCGGCAAGGGCCGTATAGAGAATAGCGGCAAGTAAGTAGCGCATATAACACTCCCAAAGGTTTCATCCATGACTAAATCCCAAAATCAAATGTGGGGCGGACGCTTCGCCGCGGGGCCAGACGCAATCATGGAGGCAATCAATGCCTCGATTGGGTTTGACCAACGGATGGCCGCCCAAGATATAAAAGGCAGCCGCGCCCACGCCGCTATGCTAGGAACGGTCGGTATCATCTCTGATAGCGATAGCGCAGCCATTCAGGAAGGGCTACTCACTGTATTGTCAGAAATTGAAACAGGAAGTTTTCCGTTTCGGGTTGAGCTTGAAGATATTCACATGAATGTCGAAGCACGCCTTAAAGAAGTGATAGGGGAACCAGCAGGGCGTTTGCACACTGGTCGTAGCCGTAATGATCAAGTGGCTACAGATTTTCGGCTTTGGGTTCGCGACCAAACCGATGCCGCTATTTTTGGACTCGAGGCGCTGATGAAAGCCTTTTTGCAGCAAGCCAAAGCCGGTGCGGATTGGGTCATGCCGGGTTTTACCCATTTGCAAACTGCGCAGCCCGTGACTTGGGGGCATCACATGATGGCCTATGTCGAAATGTTGGCGCGAGACAAATCTCGGTTTGAAGACGCGCGCAAACGAATGAATGAATGCCCGTTGGGAGCCGCGGCCTTGGCTGGCACCTCCTTTCCGATTGATCGTGAGATTACGGCAAAAGATCTCGGGTTTGATCGGCCTGCTGCCAATTCTTTGGATGCTGTGTCCGACCGTGATTTTGCTCTTGAGTATCTCAGCTGTGCCAGTATATGCGCCATGCACCTCAGCCGCTTCGCTGAAGAGCTAGTGATTTGGTCATCTGCTCAGTTTCGTTTTGTCACCCTGTCTGACAGGTTCTCTACTGGTTCATCGATAATGCCACAAAAGAAAAATCCTGATGCGGCCGAGCTAATTCGGGCTAAGATTGGCCGGATTTTTGGAGCTAATGTAGCTTTGATGATGGTGATGAAGGGTCTACCGCTGACCTACTCAAAAGATATGCAAGAAGATAAAGAGCAAGTTTTTGACGCAGCCGATAATTTGATGCTGGCCGTGGCTGCGATGACTGGCATGGTCAGCGATATGACTGCAAACCGTGAAAGTCTTAAAGTCGCGGCTGCCTCTGGCTTTTCGACAGCCACGGATTTGGCCGATTGGCTGGTGCGAGCGCTTGGCATGCCATTCAGAGACGCGCATCACATCACTGGAAGCTTGGTGGCGATGGCCGAAGCGCAGGGCTGCGATCTGCCTGACCTTAGCCTAACGCAAATGCAATCTATGCACGCAGCGATCACAGTGGATGTATTTGAAGTGCTTGGAGTGGAGAATTCGGTGGCGTCTCGGATATCCTATGGCGGCACTGCGCCTAATCAAGTTCGAGCTCAAATATTGCGCTGGGAGGCGTTTTTGACATGAAATTTATAACATGTTTAGCCTTTATTGTGCTTTGCTCCTGTGGCGCCGATGGCGCGCCAGAAAAGCCATTGTCTTTGGGCCATATGGGCGGAGCGGTAGCCATAAATTGAGGAGACTAACCATGCGTATGATTTATCTGGCCTTAGCTACTTGGGGTGCTGTGCACCCGATGTATTATTTTATAACGTGGTTTAAGGTAAAAGGCTTGAACATTGGGCTTATGCTAGAGGCATGGCATGCTAATGAGGCCAGCAGTGGCTTGGTATGGGATCTTACCATCGCTGCGACTGCCCTTACAATTTGGATCCTGTACGAAGTGTTTCAAAGCAAGAAATATATACATTTCATTGCTATTTTGGCTACTTTTGGGATTGGAGTGAGCTGTGGCTTGCCACTTTATTTATATTTACGCAGCCAACCAAGGCCAAAGCTATTTTAAGAATAGTTCTGCAAAGGCATTGTTCGAATTTTATGGCGTGATATGTGCAAGTCAGACCTAATAAGGCAATTGTGATGGATCATTTTTTATATCGTGATGGCGCTCTGCACGCCGAAGATGTCGCTATTTCGCAGATTGCAGCTGCCGTTGGCACACCGTTTTATCTCTATTCTTCAGCCACATTATTACGGCATTTTAAGTTGTTTGATGATGCGCTGCGGGGCATGGATCATCTAGTTTGCTACGCAATGAAAGCTGCTTCCAACCAAGCAATTTTGAAGTTACTGGGCGACGCTGGTGCTGGCATGGATGTGGTGTCAGGTGGTGAATATGCACGGGCACGCGCAGCCGGAGTTCCGGGAGAGCGTATTGTATTCTCTGGCGTTGGTAAAACTCGGTTAGAAATGGAAATGGTGCTGAAGGGCGGTATTCGTCAATTTAACGTTGAGAGTGAGCCAGAAATGCGAGTGCTGTCGGATGTGGCGGTATCATTGGGCCAAATGGCGCCTATTACTATTCGCATCAACCCTGATGTTGATGCTAAAACTCATGCTAAAATATCAACCGGCAAGAAAGAAGATAAATTTGGTATCCCGATTTCGCGGGCGAGGGAAGTTTATGCTATGGCAGCGACATTGCCAGGGCTGAAAATTGTTGGGATTGATGTGCATATTGGCTCTCAGCTGACCCAGCTTGAGCCCTTTGGCTTAGCCTATGAAAAAGTGGCTGAGTTGACTGAGATCCTGCGTGCCGATGGTCATGAAATTACGCGCTTGGATCTTGGGGGGGGGCTGGGAATTCCTTATGAGAAGGGCAATGGGCATCCACCAACGCCTGAAGATTATGGGGCCTTAATTCGTGAGAAAGTAGGGCACCTGGACTGCGAGATTGAAATTGAGCCTGGCCGATTTATTACGGGAAATGCGGGCCTTTTGGTCAGTGAAGTAATTTATATCAAAGAAGGCGAGGACCGTGAGTTTTTAATTATCGATGGGGCGATGAATGATTTGATCCGCCCTGCGATGTACGGAGCGCATCATGAAATTGTGCCAATCGTGGAGCCTGAGGCTGGAGCTCCCTATCAGCCCTATGATGTTGTGGGGCCAATTTGCGAAAGTGGGGACACTTTTGCAAGGGGCCGGGATTTGCCGAAGATGCAGTCGGGTGAACTAATAGCCTTTCGCAGCGCTGGTGCGTACGGCGCTGTGATGGCCAGTGAATATAATTCTCGCCCTTTGGTTCCTGAAGTTATGGTTAACGGTGACCAATTTGCGATTGTCCGAGCACGGCCAAGCTTGGAAGACATCATTAATCGAGATATAATTCCTGATTGGAAATAATATTACCACGCCAGGGAGGCTTTTATGGCTAAACCATTGCCACAAAATAAAGTTTGCCCTTGGCCTGACTTATATAGGGCTTTGGATTGAGCGTTTTGCACAGGCATATTGGCCGATCTTTTCTATAATCTTATGCACTATTGATACTGTCTGGATAGAGCTACCAGACAGTTGGCCTATTGAGGCGATCTGCTAGGTGTAAGTGCTGGACTGTGCGCAGTTTTTTGGTGTTTGTGGTCAGGTTTTTACTTTACCAAACATCAACCAAGCTAGGGTGCGCCTGGATCGAAGTTTGTTGGGGAGTCCGCTTGCGGCAATCCAAGACGTACAGGCCAATGGTCGTAACAATCCGGAG
>JAVLEV010000163.1:0-1544 GCA_031920365.1 Planktomarina sp.
AAACTCTTTTAAGACATAAATTGCTTTAGTTATTCCAAGGTAGAAAACCATTCTTATTTAACAAAGAGTGAAATATCAAAACCAGATTTCTAGTGTTTGAGTTGGGAATCAAGCGAGCATCTCATAGATATTTAGCTAAAGCCGCCCATGCCCCCTGACTGGGCCTTAGTCATCTTATCGCATTGCTAAGCGTCAGCATAGTGAATGTTATAGTTGGGCAGTGAGTTGGGTGGAAGGCCCCTTAGTTGGCTTTAAGTTCTAAAAAGCCAGAGTGCACTCCCTACAGCATACCCCAGCCCATAATAATAAGGCGCATATTTTGTCGGCAATAGACTGGGGAACATATACCATAGGTGGCTATGGGCGTGCCGTATATGCGCGTGACCTAGGAATGTTGACTGGGGGCCAGTTCGTAAACTGGTGGTATGCGCCTGTGAGTGGCTGGATTTATAGCTCCTGATGAGCAGAGTGTGTAGGCTGCTGTGTGTTGGCACACGCTCAGGGTCAAGGTTTGTGCATCAGCCTGGTCTCGGAGTGATTGACTAAAATTACTTTTAAATTCAATCATCGTAACCTAACCAAACGCAAAACTGTATTCAGCCTCCTCCAAACATACCACTCCAAACACTTCGGTCGGTTATTACTTCACCATTCCCACTTTTTTGAGTTGTGGTTTCATTAATCGTTGGTTTAGATGTTACCTCTTGATGCACTTCGACAATGTTTCCCTCAGGATCGTGAAAGAATACCTGATGCCATTCTTTTGCGAAGGCAGTGCCGTAGTTTGAATAGGGTATGCACTTGCCATCTAACATCACCATGAAGGCTGCTATGTCATCGGTCCGAAAAGCTATATGCCCACGCTCTACAGGATTAATTACCTCACCGTGTTTAAAGGCTACATCCAAATTTTTTTCAGCGAGGTGCATCTGCATTTGACCATCGGTAACAAACCTTATTTTGCCACTATAGCCACTCCCTTTAGTCTCGTCTGGCCTTGGAAAGGATGTGATGGGGATATCGGATAGGCCTAGGGTATTGGTGTAGAAGTCATATAGTCGATCAACATCCTCAGACACGAAATTTATATGGTGAAATTCAAGTTTCATTTTTTCACTCCTAATCAATTCTCACATTGGAAGAAAACCTAATTGTTGAATGTAACTACGATTATTCAGATTGTGATTTAGTAATTTTTATTAAATCTTCTAATACTGATTTGGCAATGCGAGATAATCTAACGTCGTGTAGTTTTTCTAAATTATGTAAATCGTCACCCACTACAACTAGACCTAACATCCCCATGTTTAGGTGTGGTGTGCAACCATACAAATAGACTCCTGTGGCTTTGAAAACAACTGAATGAAATTCGTCCATTTTGGAGTTTTTGGGAAGTGCAGTAATATGCGGTCCTGTAATAAACTCCACATTATGCCCACCATTTTTTGGTAACCATTCTACAGTGTCTCCAGCATCGATATGCACAACTTCAATGCTAAATGTGTCAAACTTGGTAAACTCAATCTGAACAGTTTTGGCTGAGC
>JAVLEV010000163.1:1644-4868 GCA_031920365.1 Planktomarina sp.
AGTACTATAATAATAGTAGCTATTCTTTCGAGTAATTTCTTGTTTTTCATTACTGTTATACCCCGCCATACGAACGCTTTTTATTCGTAACGCCAATAGGTATCGACCGTCAACAGCGGGGAGTGCCTACCATATCAATATATGGTATGAAATCCTTTACTATATGATGATATTGAGGCTGGCATACCCTTAAAGCAAGAAGTATTTAATGAGCGATAGCATTGTTTAATGCGCAGGGTGATCCACGTATATAGCAAATTACTGCTGATGATAAGGAACATAGCCAGTAGTAAAAAGAAATACTATGTGGCTTTATCAGAACGGCAGTTCATAAACTTTAAAAGTTAGTCAGACGTGCCGGTCGGTTAGTAGTAAAAGTGGGAAATCATTATCCGTTTTCCCTTAGAAAAATCTCATAAAGAGATCGTATTTATTAATACTATTTGCAATCAAGATGGTTGTGCAGACAATGTGCGCCGGGACTACTTGCCTAAGATAGCTCAAGCACCATTTAAAGTTACGACAAACAAAGAAGCTCATCATGGCTGAGTGTGGATGTAGGCGTAGCCCAAATGGAAGTTGTGTGGGCTGGCATAACTTGACGGAAGAGCAGTATTTGGAGAAGAAACCTGCTTATGAAACAAAGCAAGCTGCCAAGTGAGCGCCAATAGTGGGGCTGCTGCTGCAAGAGATTTAGGCCCATAATTACTAACAATCTAAAACGTATGATTACTTTTCGAACTGCAATGGCTATGCGGATAGAGGTACCCAATAGGATCGAAGAACCATTGCTAAAGATCTAACCGGTTACCTCGTACGGCTACCATCTGACGCTATCTCGCCATTACCTTTGTAGATGATCTGAAAGGTGTTCTGACCTTTCACGTTGCACTGCTTGCACCTGAACCTCTTGCGTACATCGTGAACTGTAGCACAGTGGCCTACCACAAGTATTAGGTTAGCAACTTCAAGCATTGAGTGATGCTTACATAAGCCACAAGTGATGCTCATGTGGTGGTCGGGGATCATCTTGAGTTGGGTCATATTGGCTCACTATTACCTTTAACCGTCTCTTGCTTCTAGTTCTCGCTTTAAGAGTGCTGCATCCCAACTAGGTATGACATCACTTTCGTAGCTCAGCAGCCTGCCTATAGCTATTGATGAAAAGGCTCTAATAGCTTTTGAATCTTTGGGTGACCTAGCGTATGACAGCATGTGTGTCTTTGTATCCCAAACCGTAAGCGCATGTTTATAGATGTTTTTGCTATTATTGCTCACAAAGCAATATATTATCAGCTTTTTGTGCAGCGCTAAATGCAGAAATAGTGAGAAACCAAAACTTCATAGAAGCATAGAATTTATTTGTTTTGAGACCAGTAACGGACATGTACATCATCACCCTCGCTTATACCCAACAGCCAAGCTCTGATCCGTCTCGCATGTATCACCTGAGCAGCACTCAAAGATGTTTGACTTGCAGGTTATGCATTGCTCATGCCCATGCACAACGACTGTGTTTAGTGGTGCTTGGCATCTTGGGCAGCGTTGCATATGTACATTTGCGGGATTAAGGTGGTTATCCATGTCTTATACCCATTAGTTAAAATCCACAGTCCGATAGGCTTACTCGTTTTCACCACTCTTGCCGATATTAATTCCTTTTCTGCCGACATTCTTGGGGTGGTTGCTCTTACCATTCTGGGTCTTCTGGTAGTAGCTCTCCGACTGCTTCTCTTGTTTGCGTTTGAGTAGGTCAACCATAAGGGTTTTCTGGGGACTCGTAGTGGGTTTGTTGTCAGTCATAGTAGGTCTCTCTGTTTTAATAATTTTGTTGGTGGTTGCTAACAAGAGTTGAGCAGAACTGAAAGTGTAAAACCTATCGGAGGGTCCAAACCCGTTTAAATGGAGACGTTTAACGGTCTGAATAAGCTTTGGGATGGCGCTCTCATAAAACGCACACAAGGCTAGAAAGGTGTATACACTCTTCCAGTTAGCCGCATGACACGTCATTTAATTATGCAGCCTAAGGTCACCAAAGGGCTTCTAGGTAATGATCTTGCGATAGGCTTAGGTTTTCTATCTAGATGCTTAATATAGGAGCCGCTAAGCCCGATAGGGATACGACTAAGCAAAAACGTAAAACTAAATCCATTTGCGTTAGCTTATTTCGCGGTAAGTCTTAGTTTGAAATTGATGTCTGAGTCGAGGTGAATTTCCCAACCAACCAATCCCAGATTAATATACTACGGTAATACTTACGGCCCAACGTCCGAGGCCCTTGGGCGCCATTAATTGGGCTAAGTAACCCCTGTAAGTGGGATGTTGCGCAAAATTTGTCGGATAGAACGTCTGGACGCAGACTTGTAGACAGACTTATATGCGAACATGTCAAAAGTTATTTCTTCCATATCATCCTCAGACAGCGTGCTTACTGGTGTCACTCTCATGCTCGGGTTTTGCTTGACTGCACCCTTACTCGATGTCGCGGCCAAGCTTGCCTCGTCGAGCGTTCCCGTTGGGCAAATTACGGCGGCGCGCTTCATCGCTCAATGTGTGCTTATGGCACCATTTATTTGGGCCATGGGTTTATCTTTGCAGGTGGCGCGTAAGCAATGGTTAGCGCTGGCATCGCGGGCCTTACTTTTGCTATTCGCAACCTTTTTCTTTATTGCCGCGATCCGGGTTATGCCTCTTGCAGATGCGCTTGCGATTGTCTTCGTCGCTCCATTTATCGTATTGTTGGTGGGTAAATTTTATCTCGGCGAAGATGTAGGCCCACGCCGTGTTGGGGCCTCTCTGGTTGGATTTGTGGGTGTCTTATTCGTCATACAACCGAGTTTCGCAGCCTTTGGTTCGGTGGCGCTCATTCCGCTTGGTACAGCCGTCGCATTCGCCCTCTATATTCTGGTGACGCGCGGGTTATCGCGACAAATCCATCCGGTGACTCTGCAATTTCATACTGGCCTGGTCGCCAGCTTATTTTGTACCCCAATTTTAATACTAGCCCACGGCTCTGGCTCAGAATTGTTTGATCCCGTTTGGCCAACAGAGATTGCTTGGCTCTGGCTCCTGGGGGTTGGTTTCTTCGCAACGCTAAGCCACATGATGATAACCTACGCATTATCTTTGGCACCCTCGGCCACACTAGCACCACTGCAGTATTTTGAGTTACCAGTGGCCACCTTTTTTGGATATTTAGTTTTTAACGATTTCCCAAATACGCT
>JAVLEV010000164.1:0-4862 GCA_031920365.1 Planktomarina sp.
CAGTTCAGCAGCTCAATTAACTGTGCTACATACTTTAGGAGAACCGATTAATCAAACAGCTCGGCTAATTTCTATTGCCGCGCCCAAAATTCTTACAGATGTCCAAAATGGTAATTTTAGAAACGATTTATTTTTCAGAATTTCAGCATTGCAACTGACAGTGCCGGCCTTACGCGAACGTGTAGAAGATATTCTAATTTTAGCAGAACATTTTATCAAAATGGCCTCGCCGGAAACGTCACAACAGTTTTGTTCAGTCGGAATGGAATTGTTAAAGTCGTTCAGCTGGCCAGGCAATGTACGTCAGCTGCAGAATGTCATGGCCCAATTATTGATGGAATCACAAAACACGGTTTTTGAGAGCTCAATCATAGAGGATATTCTTAAAAAAGGTGGGTCCTCTTCGATTATGACGCCAATTACGTCCTCTGAAAAATTAGCCGATGCGGTAGAGCTTTATGTTCAAAGATATTTTGATATGCATGGCGCAATTTTACCCCCTAGTGGGGTCTATCAACGTATCTTGAGGGAGATTGAGCTCCCACTTATTGAGATTTCACTGGAAGCTGTTGCTGGTAATCAGGCGAAATGTGCAGACCTTCTTGGTATGAACAGGAACACTTTACGTAAGAAGATTAGACAACTTGAAATTGTTGTGACACGCCATCGTAAAATGATGTAAAAGAGCCACAATATATTATTTAATAAAAATGTTAAAACCAATAGTGCTTTTGTAACGATAAAAGGGAAGCAGGAATGCGGCATGGCCTTGTTAGTTCTCTGGTGGATAGGGTCGCTGATTTGCACACAAATAGGTCGGTCAACTCTGGGCTAACCTTTGCGTTGGTCATTACTGGACCTTTATTAGTATTTTTTACTTTTTATGCTATGCAGCCTATTCAGGGAGGCCGCGCTTCACTGCGCTTAGTACTGACTGCTGATTTCGTTTACATACTGTTTATCACAACTCTACTTATTCGTAGAATAGCACAATTGGCAGCGGCGCGCCGCGCGCAATCTGCAGGCTCTAGATTGCATTTTCGGTTGACTACTGCATTTGCAATAATTGCGCTATTTCCAACTATACTTGTAGCTATATTCGCAGTTTTATCTGTAAATCAGGCTTTAGAAGGATGGTTTTCTGAGCGAGTTCGAAGTGCGGTTGGAGCTTCCCTTAGTGCGGCGCAGGCCTATCAAACACAAACCCGTAATGGTATTATAGCCGACACCATGGCTTTTTCGGAGCGTTTGAATGACCTGAACCAGAATCGGCTGTTGGCAGGCAACATAGATACGGATAGCCAGCTTAGCCCTGAACTAACTCGTCTACAAAACGAGTTTGAGCGTGGTTTAAAAGAGGTTTATATAATAAATAACTTGGGAGATTTACGCTTGCGTGGCCCGTCATCATATTTGTTTGATTATGAAAAACCGTCACAGGAACAGATAGCCCAAGCCGATGGCCCTGAGGTTTTAATTATTGATGATTTGATTGCCAATGAGATGCGTGCACTGGTTCGGCTCGATAACTATTCAAATCATTATCTATATTTGACGCGTATTGTTGATGGATCACTTTTGCGGCTTCTGGGTGAGACTACAGAAACCGCAACCTATTATAATCAATTAGAATCTGAACGGGGCCGCTTATTATTTGATTTTGGACTTTTGTATCTAGCGTTTGCAGTGATTTTAATACTAACAGCAACCTGGTTAGGCCTTTGGTTTGCTGAACGGTTGGCCAGTCCAGTGGGGCGGATGGCGGCAGCGGCACAAAAGGTTGGAGCAGGTGATTT
Organism: Planktomarina sp.; assembly: GCA_031920365.1. Classification (GTDB taxonomy): domain Bacteria; phylum Pseudomonadota; class Alphaproteobacteria; order Rhodobacterales; family Rhodobacteraceae; genus Planktomarina. Next base: position 1,797 of record JAVLEV010000164.1, read on the forward strand.
GGATGCTCGCATTGAAAACATAAAGGGAGACGATGAGATAGCGATGCTGGCTCGCTATTTTAACCAAATGACTCATCAGTTAAAGGGCCAGAGAGACACATTGATTGCAAGCGCTGAACAAGCAGATCGTAGGCGACGGTTGTTTGATTCAGTACTTGCTTCGGTTACATCAGGTGTGATTGGCCTTGATAAGGCCGGCCATATAACCTTCTTAAACAAATCTGCGCAAAGGGTGCTGGATTTGCCGGAGGCTTCAGGGCTTTCTTTGCTGGCGGAATCTGTACCGGAGTTTTCTGAGATGATGGATTATTTTCGGAGTGGAGTACCTGATGTTGCGCAACGTGAAATCCGTTTGGTGCGACGCGGCAAACTTGAGAGTCTTCTGGTGCGGATTGCCCTTCGTACAAATGAGCTTTCGCAGGCAGAAGGATATGTTATCGCATTTGAGGATGTCACTGATCTTGTTAGCGCACAGCGTATGGCGGCCTGGGGTGATGTCGCCCGAAGAATTGCTCATGAAATAAAAAATCCTTTGACACCGATTAGGTTGTCAGCGGAACGTATAAAACTCAAATTTGCTCCTAAACTTGGTGAGCATTCTACTCAACTTGAGAGTATGACCAATATAATTGTACGCCAGACGGACGAACTTCGGCGAATTGTGGATGAGTTTTCTCAATTTGCACGTATGCCTGAGCCTGATCTAAAACCGACAGAACTTAGGGCCTTGGTAAAAGATACCGTGCTGCTCCAGGAAAGTGGTCAACCAAATGTATCTTTTAAGCTGAATCTACCAACGGAAAGTCTCTGGGTAGACGCTGATCCGTCTATGATTGGGCGTGCAGTTACGAACCTACTAAAAAATGCAGGCGAATCCATTGAGGATGCTCTTAAAGAATTTCCAAACCGAAAAGGGGAAATCAGGGTCTCTATGTCTACCAATGCGCGGACAATTGTGCTTGAAATATCTGACAACGGGATCGGGCTGCCAGAGGATAGGTCCCGTTTGCTAGAACCTTATGTGACAAATAGAGTAGCTGGCACTGGGTTGGGCTTATCGATTGTGGTAAAAACGATTGAAGAACATCGGGGCACTTTTTCACTTTCTGGCGCAGATTCTTTTGACAATAGTACAGTGGTGGGCGCAAAAGCCGTAGTTAAGCTACCACGAATTAAAAAAAGTATTTCACAATAAATTCATCTAGGAAGACAGGTATGAGCTACATTTTAATTGTCGATGACGAGCGAGACATCAGAGAACTAATTTCAGATATTTTGATTGACGAAGGCTATAAAACTCGGTTGGCAGGAACATCAGAATCCGCCATACGCCAGATCTCTGATGAACGTCCTTCTATGCTTATTCTTGATATCTGGCTAAAAGACAGTGCAATGGATGGCATAGATATTCTTAAATTAGTTAAAGCTAATCATCCAGATATTCCCGTTGTAATTATTTCGGGCCATGGCAACATAGAGATTGCAGTTGCCGCCATAAAGCAAGGAGCGTTCGATTTTATAGAAAAACCATTTAATATAGATCAATTAATAGTGGTTATCCGCCGCGCTATGGAAATGGCTACTCTGCGCTCTGAGAACACGGCGCTGCGAAGCCAATATAATCAGCCCCTTGAGCTTACCGGGCAAAGCGCTGTCTTTAAAAATCTAAAAAGCAACCTCGACAAGGTTACAAAGTCCAACGGAAGAGTATTTTTGAGCGGTCCCCCTGGAGTAGGGAAGGAGACCGCGGCCAGATATATACACGCTAATTCAAACCGCGTTGATACGCCACTTATTGTTGTTAACTGTGCATCGTTAGACTCTGTTAACGCTGACGCAAAACTGTTTGGAGTAGAATCGGGTTCTAAAGCTATGCAAAGCGGCCTTTTGGAGTCTGCTAATAATGGCGTATTATTTTTTGATGAAATTGCAGATTTACCATTATCAGTACAAGGCAAGCTTTTGCGTGTCTTAGTTGACCAATGCTTTACACGTGTTGGTGGATCTATAACTCAAAAAGTTGATATTCGTGTGATTTCAGCAACATCTCATGACTTGGTTAAAGAGATTGCATATGGAAAATTTCGTGAGGAACTATTTCATCGTCTAAATGTTGTACCGATCACAGTTCCAAGTCTTGAAGAACGATGTGACGATATAATAGTACTTGCCGATCATTTTTTGGTTCAGTTCAATGAAAAACATGGCTTACCGAAGCGGTCATTAAGTGACGATGCTGCAACTACTTTACAAAGTATGAAATGGCCTGGAAATATCCGTCAGTTAAAGAATATGTTAGAGCGTATTTTGATTATGGGACCCAATGAGCCTTTAATAGATGTTGATGAGCTATGTGCCGGTAGCACTGTTGTTGATAGTAAAGACGGCCAGATAGTTTTATCAAGCAACATTGCTACGTTTTCGCTGCGTGAAGCTAGAGAATTATTTGAAAGAGAGTATTTGTTAACACAGATAAATCGTTTTGGAGGCAACATTAGTAGGACCGCTAGTTTTGTCGGAATGGAACGTTCAGCGCTACACCGAAAATTAAAATCTCTTGGTGTTGTAACATTAAATAAAAGTGGCGGTCGTGTGGCCAGTCTGGGCGGAACTGAAATGCAATAATTGACCTTCAGTCTCTTGTCTGACAAACAATGAATTGGTTTTTTCTGATCTCAAGGGGGCATATCCCATGAAAGTAATAATATGTGGCGCTGGCCAGGTTGGATGGCAAATAGCTCGCCACCTTGCGAGTGAAAAAAATGATGTGACAGTCGTGGATCGTAATCCGGATCTTGTGAGTAGAGCAACGGACACCTTGGATGTTCAAGGTATTGTAGGTTTTGCTAGCTATCCTGATATTTTGGCACGCGCCGGGGCTGATAATGCCGATATGGTGATTGCGGCCACGCATTCTGATGAAGTGAATATGGTTACATGTCAGGTAGCTCATTCTGTGTTCAATATTCCGCGTAAGATTGCGCGGCTGCGTTCACAAAGCTATTTAGATGCTATTTATTCAGATCTTTATCGACGCGATCATTTACCCATTGATGTTGTTATAAG
>JAVLEV010000165.1:0-4793 GCA_031920365.1 Planktomarina sp.
ATCCCAGCACTAAAAGTGATCACTGTCACCAATAAGACAAAACTTAAGATTTTGATGAGAGACCAGAGCATCATATATTCCTTAATTATCAGTCAACATAGTAGCTAAATTTTGCAGCGCGGTTAGAACCCTTAGCCGCTGACCCGCAGCATTAGACCAGTCTTGCAGCGCAGCCTTGCTAGAATTAGGCAGGCTCACAATCTCGGACAACGCAAGCTCGATGTCACCGCGGTCGATTGCCACCAAAGCGCGAGATAAGATGGCATCGGCAGAAGCGCCATCCTTAGCTCTCAGAGACCGAAAGCCCAGCTGAGTTTTAAGAAAGGTCAAAATTTGGCTTTCGCCTTGTTGAGACCCATTTTCTTGCCGCACCAATTTTAATGCAGCCCGGGCAGCCGTTGGAAACTGGCCTTGCAAAAAAACTAGGCTCACAACACCCATTGAAGCATTTTCAGCAAGAATTGGAGCTACATCCAGGTCCGTAGCTGCCACCAGTTCAGCCAAAGGGCCTCCAAAACCCACTCCACTTTCCACTGCCACCCAAATATCATTAAGCGCAGTGAGAGCTGGGCCATTACTGGAGAGCATTCCGGTTTTTGTCCTAAGCACTTCTGTCGTATCTTTGACTTGCTCAACCCTAGTGGCAGCATAACTGGCCATCCTACCAACATCAGTTCGTAATTGAGCAAGTTCATATTCGTAAGCGGCCATCGCCTTTGAGGAAACGCCTCCCGGCAGAGGGCTATTTTCAAGTACATCAATACGCTGAGCCAATATCTTGGCTTGCTCAGCATGAGCCGCCGAAAGCGCTTTTATATCTGTTTTGAGACGCTTTATCGAGAGCCCGAGGGTCGAAAGTGTACCCGACAAATCCGGCCAAACAGGTCGCGCTTTAATAGTTTCTATCTGCGCTGATTGAACCTCTAGTTTTTCATATAGCTCACTTTGTGCATTTAAAAGTGGGGCCAAAGGATCATTAGTATTAAGGCTTTCAAAAAGAATGGCTGCAAAAAAACCAATGGTACCAGCTAAAATCCCGCCAGAGACTAACGAAAGTATTCCCTGTACTTGCAACGCATACAAAGTTTTTTGCAAGAGGCCCCTAGGCGGCTCAGTCGGCAAAAGCTCAGCATCGATCACGGTATCACGCGCCACTTTAGCACTGCGTTTCAGAGGTTTCTGGGGGTCAATGGGTTTTTTATTAGCCACAATCTCTGCCTTTTTATCTTATATTATAGTCTCAAGACTTATCTGTGCGGGTAAAATCTCTCAACCACTCTTCGCAATCAAGAGTGGTGTTATTGCATTAAGCATAGAGTCTGCAGTAGGTTCATGGGAAACAATAACTTTACCAAACCCCACGGCCCGGCATTGACCCGCCACTGCCTCACTAATAGCCACAGAAGTATGCAGGGCCCAATTGATATCTAGTGCGCACAATAGCTTCGCACTTCTAAGGGAAAATATAGGCAAAATAATGGGAGCCGTACCTCGCAGTAGGGTATAGGTTACAAGCTCCAAATCCTGCGCAGTTTGCCGGTAGATAATCAAGCTTTGTACTTCTAAGGCAGTATCCCGAAAATACACCTCAAGGTCTAGTGTCGTATGTGTTCCCCGCAAATGCAGAAGGGGGCCCTTTAAATCTTGGACACTCAAAACGTCACAAAGGCCCTGCGCTGTTGCCGCCAAATGCTTCGCCCTAAGCCCTCGCTTGAGAGCCGCACGAGTGGTGGCCTCGCCAACGCAGAATGTTGGTAGGTTTGAACCGATCAAATCGGCAGGTAAATATGTTAACGCATTTGCCGAAGTGATCAACAACCCCCCAACCGAAGTGAAGTTATAGGAGGGCATAACGCCCTCAATCTTCATAATTGGGTTAATCAATATATTTTCCGGTATCACGCCATACTTCTTTAAAATTTCAGCTAAGCTAAAAGCTTGATCATGGGGCCGTGTGAGCAATATGTATGACAAGGGACCGCCGTAGGATTGAGGATAAACACCGAGGATGTTAAGCTCTAGTATATATTTGCGCAACAGGAGTAGAGCGATGGTAGAGAGCTGCATAACAAATGGAATGCAAAAGTGACTGTCTGCATACTTGGCGCTGGGGCCTTTGGAACCGCTTTGGCGATTGCTTTATCTGAAACTAACAATATTCATCTCTGGGGCCGTAATGCAGAAGGAATGGCTGAGGTTAGGGCTACGCGTAAAAGTTCTATGCTGCCTGGAGCTATTTTGGGGACAAATATCAAGGTCACATCAGACGCCAAAGCAGCTATTCAAGGCGTTGATTTCATCTTGAGCGTAGTGCCACTGCAATATACAGGCGCCATATTGAAAAGCCTTGTTAGGTATTTTGAAGGACAGCCCTTGATTGGGTGTAGCAAAGGTGTGGACTTAACCACTGGGAAAGGTGGCTACTCTATTTTAAAAGCCAGCTATCCCAATGGACCTACTGGATTGCTTACCGGTCCAAGCTTTGCAACTGATATTGCGCGCGGTTTACCAACAGCACTCACCCTAGCGTCAGAAAGTGTACAAGCAGTTAGTAACTGGCAGGCCAATCTGTCAAACGATACACTACGCCTGTATGTGTCTCATGACCCCATCGGGGCAGAGCTTGGAGGCGCACTTAAAAATGTAATTGCTATTGCCTGTGGTGCCACAATCGGTGCAGGCTTGGGTGAAAGCGCCCGTGCAGCATTAGTTACCCGTGGTCAGGCTGAAATTGTGCGGTACGCCATGCATTTTGGAGCGTACCCCGAAACTTTGGCTGGCCTTTCTGGATTCGGCGACTTGTGCCTGACCTGTACTTCCGAAAAATCACGTAACTATCGCTACGGGCATGCATTAGGTCAAAACAAAGGCTTTGACCCCACGGTTACCGTTGAAGGTAAGGCAACAGCGATTGCGCTGGTCCCAATTATGCAGCGTCTTAATATAGATATGCCAATAACAAAAGCTGTCGCTGGTTTATGTTCAGGAACCGTAACTGTTACACAAGCTTTAACCACTCTTATGGCGCGGCCCCTCAGGAAAGAAACGTAATGCTCATAACTCTAATCACTCACGACAAGCCCAATCGTTTACACGTCCGCATGGAAAACCGTGAGTCCCATTTAGACTATATTGAACAAACTGGTGTAGTTGAAATGGCTGGTCCGTTCTTAGATATGGATGGAAAGATGTGTGGGTCTCTCATTGTTTTAGACGTAGAAGATATGGCAAGTGCTAAAACGTGGGCTGAGAATGATCCCTATAATAAAGCGGGGTTATTTGAGAATATTACTCTCAAAGTTTGGAAAAAAATAATAGGCTGATCCGCTACTGGGTTTTGAAGTGTGGCACTGCATCAATTATATTTTAAAAAAATAAGCGCTTCAGTTTCCCGCAGCGCTCACTTAATCTTATTTAACTTTAATCTCAATTTTGACCAAGTTTTTAGTAGCGATAATGCTCTGGCTTGAACGGTCCATCAGTACTGACACCAATATAATCAGCCTGCTCTTTATCAAGTTTAGACAACTTCACACCAATCCGGTCTAGATGCAGACGCGCCACTTTTTCGTCGAGATGCTTGGGTAGGATGTACACGTCGTTTTTATAGTCATCTCCCTTTGCCCACAATTCGATTTGCGCCAACACTTGGTTAGTAAAAGAGGCGGACATCACAAAGGATGGGTGGCCCGTAGCATTGCCAAGGTTAAGCAGACGGCCTTCTGATAGTAGGATTAAACGCGATCCAGATGGCATTTCGATCATATCAACTTGCTCTTTGATATTTGTCCACTTGTGGTTTTTAAGGCTTGCCACTTGAATTTCATTATCAAAGTGACCGATGTTGCCAACAATCGCCATATCTTTCATTTCACGCATGTGCTCGATGCGGATAACATCTTTGTTGCCAGTTGTGGTGATAAAGATGTCTGCGCTGGAGACAACGTCCTCAAGCAAAACAACCTCAAATCCATCCATGGCTGCTTGCAGAGCACAAATAGGATCTACTTCAGTCACCTTTACGCGTGCACCCGCACCGCTAAGTGAGGCCGCGGAGCCCTTTCCAACATCGCCATAACCCAAAACCACAGCGACTTTACCTGCCATCATTGTGTCAGTGGCGCGGCGAATACCGTCCACCAATGATTCTTTACAGCCGTACTTATTGTCAAACTTTGATTTAGTAACCGAATCGTTTACGTTAATAGCTGGGAACGGTAATTGACCCTGCTTAACCAATTCATACAGACGGTGAACTCCAGTTGTTGTTTCTTCAGAAACACCTTGGATCGCAGCACGCGTTTTAACAAACCAGCCAGGTGTCTTAGCCATACGTTTTTTGATTTGTGCAAAAACTGCTTCTTCTTCTTCTGATGTTGGAATCTCAATTAGGTTAGTTTCACCTTCTTCGACTCGCGCACCTAAAAGCACATAAAGCGTAGCGTCGCCACCATCATCCAGAATCATATTTGCGCCCTCAGGGAACATGAAAGAACGATCAAGATAATCCCAGTGCTCAGTCAAGGTCTGGCCTTTGATTGCAAACACAGGTGTACCACCCGCAGCAATCGCTGCTGCTGCATGGTCTTGTGTCGAGAAAATGTTACAAGAAGCCCAGCGCACATCGGCTCCCAACTCCAAAAGGGTTTCGATCAAAACTGCCGTTTGGATCGTCATGTGCAACGACCCCACGATACGTGAACCCTTCAGGGGCTTGCTGTCACAGTATTCACTTCGTAGGGCCATCAAACCAGGCATTTCTGTTTCTGCAATATCTAATTCTTTGCGGCCAA
>JAVLEV010000166.1:0-4792 GCA_031920365.1 Planktomarina sp.
CTCACAGTGTCCGCGCAACAAATGACTAATTTAATCGCGGATCAAATAGAGATAACGCCAGATGGCCTTTTGGTAGCCAGTGGGTCAGTCACAGTATGGCAAGGTGACACTCAGATCATTGCTACTAAAATCTCCTATAGTAATACGAGAAGGTCCCTAAACATTACAGGGCCAATAAGTCTAACCAATGGCAGTGGTACAGTGATTTTGGCAGATCAAGCGGCTGTCTCAGAGGATTTAAGCCAAGGTATAATCAAAAGTGCAAGGGTTATTCTTAACCAGCAAGTCCAAATTACCACTGCCCAAATATCACTCGCAAACAGTAGGTATACTCAGGCCTACAAAGTGGCTGCAACCTCCTGTTTTATTTGTAGAGGCAAGACCCCACTGTGGCAAATCAGGGCGAAGCGCATCGTACACGATCGCTTGGAAAAACAACTCCATTTTGACCGCGCACAACTGCGTATCATGGATGTACCAGTATTCTTTTTTCCTTATTTACGCCTTCCCGATCCCTCACTAAACAGGGCTTCTGGCTTTTTAGTACCGCAACTCACTACATCCACCACCCTCGGGGCAGCCATAAGAACTCCCTATTTCTTCAAACTAGGAAATGATAAAGATATTACCCTTACGCCAATTTTATCATCACGAACAAACACACTAGGCTTCAGGTATCGCCAAGCCTTTCAAACTGGCAGACTAAGCCTAGAAGGCGCTGTCTCACGTGACACTCTTTCGACAGATCAAAACCGCGGCTATTTATTAGGAGTAGCTAGCTATGAGCTGAACAACGACTATAAATTGGGCATTCAAATCCAAGCCGTAAGTGACCCTTCTTATTTTTTTGAATATGATGTGAACAAAATTGATCGTTTAGAATCCAACATCAGGGTCAACCGTACAAAAAGATACGAGAACTCCGAGTTGCGGTTTTCAAATTACCATTCGCTACGTGCTAGCGACAGTAATTCTACACAGCCCACGCTGGTAACTGAGGGTATTTACCAGCAACGTATGGTCCCGGGTTCTATAGGTGGGGTTCTAGACCTTGAAAGCAGCTTTCTTGCCAGCTATCGTTATTCGGGCGTAGACACCGACGGAAGCGATACCGATCTTTATGTCGACGGCTATGATACCGCGCGCCTCTCATTCGTAGCAAATTGGCAACGCGATTGGAGCTATCAAAATGGCGTAGTCTTAGACGTGGGAAGTCAAGTTGAAACATCTCAATATGTGGTGAGACAACATGCAGAAGTCGACCCAAACATAACTCGTATAAGCACAGCTGCCGCTGTTGGCTTACGCTGGCCACTCTCGCGCCGGCTTAAAGATGGTGGACTGCAACGCATTGAGCCACGTATCCAATTAGTAGGCATGAATAGTCAGTCAGAAAAAATTCCTAACCAAGACAGCACACGGGTCGAATTCGACGAAGGTAATCTCTATAACTTTAACCGCAGTCCTGGCCTCGACCAAATAGAAACAGGCACTCGGATTAATATAGGTGTTAGTGGCTCCAACCACTATAAAACAAACACAAAAATTGGTTGGGAAATTGGAAGAGTCTACCGAGAAGATGGGTTTGAAAAATTTTCAAAAGCATCTGGACTATCGGGATTCGTTTCAGATTGGTTAGTGGTTAGCTCAATCGAAACCCCATCAGGCATCGAGCTAGTCGCACGCGCCCTGTTGAAAAACCTTGGTAATATCCAAAAAGCAGAAGCACGTATGGCGTGGGAAAACTCAATACACAAAATAGCTGCAACTTATGTTGGCTTAAGCGCAGATACAAAAGAGGACCGCGCCACATCCCTCAGCTCACTAGCGCTAAACTGGCAATATGGCTTCGCACCCAACTGGCAGTCGGTATCGGATTTTCAGTTTAACGCCACTAATGGTAAGCTGTCAAAACTGAATTTGGGCTTGAAATATGCAAATGAATGCTTAAATGTTAGTCTCTCAGCTTCGCGCCATTTCTCTACGTCCACTACTTTGAAGAACAAAACTGAATTTGGTTTGAGTGTCGAACTATCAGGTTTTTCCTCAGGCGTTCGTAAAACACCAAAAATTCGCCTATGCGGCACACCATGACACGAGGTTAAAAATGTTTAAATCAATCCTGCACAAATTTTTAATAACCTCAGTTATGGTAATTGGGGGAACCGAGTCCATCTTGGCTCAAAGCTTGTTTGATCCGATCATCACCGTAGACCGTTCCGCTATAACCAAGTATGAAGTTAAACAAAGAACCCGTTTTTTAGAAATTTTCCAAAGGTTAGATAATGGCAAAAAGCAATCTGAAAATGATCTGATCGAAGATCGCCTAAAAATGGCTGCCGCGCGTCGCGCTTCGATAACGTTAAGCGAAGAGGATTTAAACCAATCAATGGCTGATTTTGCGGCAACTTTAGATCGAAGTTTACTTAAAATGTTAGAGGATTTGGCTTTAGATGGAGTTGATGAGCAAGCATTTCGGGATTACATTGAGACCCGGGTCACATGGAACCAAGTTGTGCGACAGCGCTTTTCATCCCGTAGCAACCCTACCGAATCTGAGATTGATCGCGCTTTGGCTTCTGCTGGCATTCAGGGTGGCATCCGTGTCTTACTTACAGAAATTGTACTGCCCGCGCCTCCGGATCAACTTGCCACAGCCCAAAAAACTGCAGAACGATTGACTCGCATAAAATCTTTCAACCAATTTTCAGAGCAGGCAAGACTATTATCAATTTCACAATCAAGAGAAAACGGTGGGGAATTGGATTGGATAAACCTCAATGATCTGCCCAAAGGCCTACGTCCTATTATTTCTGGCCTGCGACCCGGGCAAATTACGATACCACTGGAAGTGAAAGATGCAATTGTATTATTCCAACTGCGTGATGTTGCAGAAACAGCATCCATTGCCCCAGAAATTTCAGCAATAGAATATGCCCAATTGTTGGGACCACTTCAGGCCCTAGTAACTGCGAATAGCAAGGTTGATACCTGTGATGATCTTTATAGTCTTGCAAAGACAGACCCCGAGTTGGAGCTCTCGGTCCAATCACAGCTTCCAGACCAAATCAATCGTGCAATTGCTTTACGATTGATAAGCCTTGACAAAAATGAGTCCAACATACTTTCCAGGGAAGAAACAGATCAAGCTAATATGATAATGCTTTGTGCACGGGTCTATACAGCATTTGAAGATGTGTCGCGCAGTCAGGTCGAAGACAACCTGCGCTCTGCACGGCTAACAAGCCTTGCAGATAGCTACCTTGCTGAATTGCGCTCTAACGCCAATATTTCCTATCACTGATGGTAAAGCTCCCCTTAGCTATAACTTGCGGCGATCCTGCTGGCATCGGAATTGAAGTTTTTCTTACGGCTCACAAAGAGATTGGCGACGAAATTCCAATGGTTTTATTCGCCGATCAAAAACATCTACCAGATAATTTAGATTACACCCTTTGGTCTCCTGATATCCCCACAAATTTTGATGCAGGGGTAGCCATATATCAAATTAATTTTGATCATGCAGCAGTTCCTGGTCAAGCTGACCCACAAAACAATGCCGGAGTCATTCTTGCGATTGAACAGGCCGTCCATCTGACCCAAAAGGGTCAGATGGCAGGCCTTTGTACTGCACCTATTAACAAGGCTAACCTCAAAGAAGGAAGCAATTTCAAATTTCCAGGTCATACTGAGTTTTTGGCACACCTTTGCGGCATAGATAAGGTTGTGATGATGCTTACATGCCCCACGCTGAGCGTTGTGCCACTTACCATTCATATCCCTATCAGCGAAGTACCGCATGCAATCACCCGCGAGCTTTTTCGAACAACCGTTAAGATAATCCAAAATGGGCTACAAAATGATTTTGGTATCAAAAATCCTCGAATCTGCGTGGCTGGGCTTAATCCACATGCTAGCGAAGGTGGAAAAATTGGCAGTGAAGATATTGAACGTGTAACTCCTTGGGTCGCCGAGTTGCAGGCCCAAGGCCTGTCAATAACTGGTCCACATTCTGCCGACACAATGTTTCATGCAACAGCACGTGCTGCATATGACGTAGCTCTGTGCATGTATCACGACCAAGCACTGATCCCGATTAAGACATTAGATTTCTCCGGTGGGGTAAACGTTACACTAGGCTTGCCCATCGTGCGCACCTCACCCGACCACGGCACTGCCTTTGATATCGCCGGCCAAGGCATTGCAGATGCCACTTCAATGATCCAAGCGATACGAACCGCCAATCAAATGATAGAGGCCCGCAATAATGCAAATTGATCAGTTACCACCGCTGCGCGACGTCATCAGCACCCATGCCTTGAATGCTAAAAAATCACTAGGACAAAATTTTCTACTTGATCTCAATTTGACAGCAAAAATAGCTCGATTAGCTGGTGACCTTGAGGGTTACGATGTCTTGGAAGTAGGGCCCGGGCCCGGTGGCTTGACGCGGGGTCTTTTGGCTTCAGGCGCGCGCAGGGTTGTCGCCCTTGAAAAAGACCCGCGATGTATTCCCGCTCTGAATGAGATTGCCGAAGCCTACCCCGGTCAGTTAGATATATTCAATGCCGATGCACTTGGTTTTGATATCCGCAGCCATTTGACAGTCCCTATCCGCATTGTGGCAAACCTACCCTATAATGTGGGTACCGAGCTTTTAATACGATGGCTAACGCCGAAAGATTGGCCACCATTTTGGAGTACATTAACCTTGATGTTCCAAAAAGAGGTGGCAGAACGGATCATTGCAACACCAGGCTCTAAAGCCTACGGCCGTCTCGCTATTTTAGCA
>JAVLEV010000167.1:0-4776 GCA_031920365.1 Planktomarina sp.
CTCTACTACTCCGGTGGGATTTTACACAATAAAGCGGCCAATGAAAAATCTACTTCCCAAAAAATTATCGAAGAGAATGCCACTCAAAGTGAATTGGTTGATCAAGAAAAAAGTACTGCAGCAAAGCCAGAGACGCCAGCTAAGTCGGGAGTTAATTATATTAAATTTCGCCAAATTTTTCAAGAAATTGACAAGAAGGGCCGAAAGGATATTCAAAAATGTCTTCAATTTGGGACCTACACGTCAAAAGTAGATGGTATCTGGGGAGACGTTACATTCCTCGCAATTAATAACTTCAAAAAGTCTGAAGATCAGATGAAAGATAAGCCAAGCCAAAGCCTACTCTCTAAAATTAAAATGGCATTTTCTAGCAAGGCTATTTGTCATGCATTGCTTGTTGATACCTTCAATTAATAGTAGGCAGAAAAATAAAAGATATTCTTTATAGTTTTTGCTTTTAAAGCAGCTAGGCGCTAGGCTAATATAAGGTGTAATGGGAGATCGAAATGTCTGAACCTGACCAGCCAGACGACAACAAAGTTAATACTGACGTCCTTAAAGTTAAGGAAGTTGAAAACTCTTATATTAATAGCTCAAAAGAGCGTATGTTCGATGTAATTAACTTATTAGTCACTAATGCTGAAGGCTCTGTCTCACTGAGCGACTTCTCCCAAATATTTAAAACTGTAACGGTCTGGATAAAGTTCAGGCCACGCAAGCTTGGGTCCTATGTAGAAATTATGAAGGAGCGCTCTACAGATACTACAATCAGTGTTCGTTACAGCGCCGACGAATACATACCTCATGTTAAAGACGTTTTGAGAGACCACAGTATTCGAGTAAAATCAATTTCTAATAATGTAATAGTTTGCCAGATACCGCGGCCAAGCGATCAAGACATCGAGATCGCAATTCAAAAGATAAGGGTATTGGCCAACACCGCACGGTCATCGCTCTCTCAGGTTAAAGCAGATACCATACAACGACTACAGGCGGCGCTAAAAAACGAATACTTGGAAGCCAAGGATGTAAAGTGGGCAATAACAAGCATAGAAAAAGTTGAACAACAAATGGCTGCTATGCTGACTTACTTTAGACTTGAATGCGAGAAAAAGCTCAGTGGTCGAAAGTTTGAATTTGATACCCCTGAGGCGAAAGATATTTGGTCTGCTATCAACAAAAAAATTAAGAAAAACGGTTATGTTGAAGTGTAAGATAGAAAAAAATGTCAATTTTTTGGAAATTTAATACAATCTTTGTCGCTTTGTTATGTTGTACGCCTGTGCAGGCCGCAACAACCTCTAACCTAGAGGCACATGAAGATATCACCTTTAGCTGTATTGAAGACCCACCCTCCGAGTATTTTTGCACAAATATCTCAGTGTTAAACCCGAGCATAACTTTGCAGCTTCCAAAGCTTGAACGGAAAAAAATATCTGGCCGCGTTCATGCACTTCGTATTATGCCAACAATTACTAATTTTACAAAAAAAATAATTCGATCTGCAAGAATAAGGTTAACTTTTTTTGGAAATGACCAGGTTTCCCAAGATTTTATTATCAATCAAAGAGTAATTAGAAACTCACAATCTAAAACACATGCCTCATATTTGATTAGAAGTGATGTCCCCGCACAATTATTATTTTATAATGAGTTGGATGGCATCTTGAAGGAATCCTTGTACAATAAAATTGTATTAGAATTGATAGAAGTGCATTTTCAAGACTAGTACTTAGGTCGTTTTCCGCCCACGGGCTGATCATTTGAGGCCTTTTTGATGGAAACTATCGCATGATGCTTAAGACATTTCATTTGTTGATAACACCAATATTAGTAGGACTACTTTTAGGTCTATTTGGGGCTACGGCTGCTCACTACTTCAGAGTGGGCATACTTTTTATTGAACAAAATTCCCAAAATTATTTCCAACATAGTAATAGCTTCATTTTCTTTTTTTGTAGTTTGAGCATATCGGCAATATTACTAAGCGTAATAAAAAAAATTGGTAAAATAAAAAGATGGCATGGCCCAGCAGATACGATTTTTGCCGCACACAGAGTAGATAATGAATTAAATGTGAAAAAGGGGATAGCAAGTACGCTAGCTGCATTTGTTTCTGCAGGCGGGGGCGCATCAGTAGGTCAATACGGGCCACTTGTTCACTTCGGCGCAACTCTTGGTGCTCTAATAAAGGATAAATTTAGGTTACCTATCACAACCGGCATTTTTCTTGGGAGTGGCGTTGCGGCGGCCATCTCAGCAGGTTTCAATGCACCACTAGCTGGGATAGTTTTTGCACATGAAGCCATTTTACGTCATTTCTCTCTAAAAGCTATGGCGCCAATAGCATTAGCATCCGGAACTGCGTTTGCAGTTCATAATTTCTTTTGGGACGCCTCTACTCCTTTCCTACAGCCAATTTCAAATTCGCCAATCAGCCCCATGATATTCATTTCAATAGTTTTAGGACCATTTTTTGGGCTTATCGCTATAGTTTTTATGTACATAATATTGGCTTTTGCAAAGCTACCTAGAAAAATGGGTTTAACGTCATTTCAGTCCCTGCTCATTGCAATTATTGGACTAAGTATTATTGGCACTTTTTTACCTGAAGTTATGGGACTAGGAACAACGGCAATAGTAAACCTTACAAACGGAAACGCATTACTTGCCGTAGCGGTGGCGATCCTGTTGGCTAAAATAGTTGCAACTGCATTATCGTTAGGCTTTGGTTTCTTTGGAGGGGTTTTTTCTCCTGCGTTACTTGTGGGTGCAGCTGCTGGATCAGCAGCTACAGCACTCTTAAATATTACAGGCATCTATTCATTTGAGGGACCAGAACTCGTTATTTGTGGTATGGCAGCAGTCGCAGGTTCTGTCGTAGGAGCCCCACTTTCTATGATTATAATTGTGTTAGAACTCACAGGATCTTATAGCTTGGCACTGACTTCAACAATTGGAATTGTCACGGCAACAATGATTAGCAGCCAATACTTCGGCCACTCACTATTTGATAAACAGCTGTTAAACAGAAACATTGACCTTTCACATGGCCGCATGGGGCTAAGACTAATGAAGGAGGATATTTCGTCTATTGTTTCCTTAAGTGGATTAAAGTTTCATTCAGATATGGAAGTATCATTGGCTATGTCCAAAATGATAGAACATGAAACTACTGAAGCCTACATTGTTTCTGATCACGACAACTATGTAGGTAAATTGAATTTAAGATCACTTATAATGGCGGATCCAAAAGATGAGATATTCAATTTCATAGAACAGGGCGCATTGACTATTAAGTCGGACGCTTCTCTTCAGCAGGCAATCGAAGCTGCATCGAACTTTATTGGTGAAACCATTCCAATAGTTGAAAGAGAAAGTAATATTTTTATTGGAACAGTTAACGAAGGAGACATCTTTACTCTCTATTTGGAATTACAAGGGCAGACGCTGGACCTCGAGAAAAAATAAACTTTAATCCGCGTGTTACATTTAAATTCAATTATATAGGGAAACCTGCTCCAAGGACACTTGTCCACTGGCATATTAATTGCTTATCTAAGTGATGATATCGAAAAAAAAAATAACACGTCGCTTTTTTATTTCTTTGGGAATTATACCCGTGGCATTACAAGCCTCTCCACTTGTAGATCTTGAAAATAGCTTGGGCTTATTTTCAGATCAGAGTGGAAGTAAAAGCTACCTGCCCACAAGTAAGTTTAACCTATTTAATGATCCTGAGCCCGAACTCAAGACCTTCAACAGTCTCCAGTCAAATAAATTAGGTAAAATAGTAATTAATCAAAGTTTGAATCTTCACTTACGAAATTCAAACACGGCCGAAGAAATTTCATTGCGGTTTTTTGATAAACAAGAGTTGTCGGTTAACGAACGTCAAAGGTTAGATAACTTCCTACGAGATTGGAGAACAAATGAAGTAAAGGGTATTGATACTGATGTTTTAGAAAAATTTTTTAAAATTTGTACACTATGCTCCAGCAATGAAAATATTTTGCGAGTGAATATTCACTCAGGGTTCAGGTCAAAAAAAACTAATGAGTATTTACGAAAAAATAATCATAGAGTTGCGAAAAACTCTATGCATATCTTAGCAAAAGCGATCGATTTTTCAATCCCTCAAATAGGCGCCAAATACCTAGCAGAAATTGCCAGAGAGAATACTCGAGGTGGTGTGGGAAGTTATCCCAACTTTGTACACTTGGACAGCGGCCCCAAGAGGTCTTGGTAAAGTAAAAGTAGTTCTGCTTTAGTGACCGCGCGACAACTTAAAATAATTTATGAACCACTACCACCATCGAAGTACGGCTTAGTTGACCGTCACCCAGAAAACAAAATTTTCATCGGAGTATCACAGACTTTCTGGCATAGATGGTGTTAAAGTTCGTTTGAGTGAATAGACCGAAGTAAAACAACTGCGATATGGCTCTTTAGTTTTCTAACTACCTATTTAAATACTTGTTTTGGCCATTTTAAATTTGACTAAGTACCATACTACTCACACTCTGAGTATCCACTAGCCATACACCTGCGAGCCAACGATATAGCTTTTGATATCTCGAGCGACGTCATTTTTATTGCTAATGCCTCTCTGCGTTCTCTTGCAGTTGCATCACCATTAGAGGCTGCCAAGTTGTACCATTGATGAGCTAAGATATTGCTCTGAGTAACACCGGCACCCATCTCGTACATATCACCTAAGTTGGCCTGGGCTGTAACGCTACCAGCCTCTGCACGAAGCCTCCACTCTATTAATGC
>JAVLEV010000168.1:0-3016 GCA_031920365.1 Planktomarina sp.
CGACATCTTGAAACTCTTGATAGAGACTTAAGCCGGTTCTCGGCTTTAGATCGGGCGACATCCTACGCAACGCGTCCCTATATTGGTCTCGGAATTTCACTAGTATTTATCATTCTGGCAGGCCTCGGTGCTTTATATTTGTTTGGAAACACTGGAAATACGGTGATCGTAGTGATTGCAGCCGGATTGGGCGCTTATATGGCTTTAAATATTGGTGCAAACGATGTGGCCAATAACATGGGGCCAGCGGTTGGTGCAAATGCTTTGACAATGGGTGGCGCCATCGCCATTGCTGCAATTTTTGAAAGTGCTGGTGCACTACTCGCTGGTGGTGACGTGGTCTCAACTATTGCGAAGGGCATTGTCGCCCCTGAAAGTATGCAAACAGCTTCTATTTTTATCTGGGCAATGCTGGCAGCGCTGCTTTCAGCAGCCCTTTGGGTAAACCTGGCCACATGGATAGGCGCCCCTGTGTCTACCACGCATTCTGTTGTAGGTGGGGTCATGGGGGCAGGTATTGCTGCTGCGGGATTTGCCGCAGTAAACTGGTCTACAATGTATAAAATTGCAGCTAGTTGGGTTATCTCCCCAGTGCTAGGTGGGGCTGTTGCAGCTTTATTTTTATGGTTTATCAAATCTCAAATAGTTTATCAGCCTGATAAGATAGCCGCTGCACGCAAATGGGTCCCATTTTTGGTTGGTATAATGGGGGGAGCATTTGCTGTCTACCTGTCACTCAAGGGGCTAAAAAAAATTATGAAAATTGATTTTTCTACTGCCCTAATGATTGGTTTGGGTGTGGGGCTTTTGATTTGGTTTGTGATGGTCCCTGTTATTCGCAGGCAATCCATCGGTTTGGAAAATCGCAATAAATCTCTTAAAAAGCTATTTGGAATTCCACTGGTTGTCTCCGCTGCATTGCTAAGCTTTGCGCATGGTGCAAACGATGTTGCAAATGCGGTGGGGCCGCTGGCCGCTATTGTGCAAGCCTCTACTTCTGGTGCGTTTATTGACGCAGTGTCTATTCCGCTTTGGGTGATGGCAATTGGGGCGTTGGGAATATCTTTTGGGTTATTTCTTTTTGGCCCTAAGTTGATCCGAATGGTAGGGGGACAGATTACGAAGCTTAATCCAATGCGTGCGTATTGTGTGGCCTTGTCAGCTGCAATTACTGTTATTGTTGCTAGCTGGTTGGGACTGCCGGTAAGCTCCACTCATATCGCCGTTGGAGGTGTGTTTGGAGTAGGTTTCTTCCGGGAGTGGGATGCACAGCGAAGGATGAAGATTGCACGGGTTTTGATCCCTGAATCATTATCGCAGCCAAGAGAAGAGCGACGGAGACGCAAACTAGTACGGCGCAGCCATTTCTTAACCATAATTGGGGCGTGGATCATCACGGTCCCCGCAGCAGCAGTTATATCTGCGGGAATTTTTCTTACGATTAACGTTTATGCAGGCGGATCTGGAACATAAAGCAAAAGCTTGGTTGCTGTTTATTAGAAGCTACTCGCAGATATTAACAAGTGGTTTAGTCATAGCTCTTATGATTTGAACAGGTGACAGAGTTTATTATGTACCTAGCCAGATCGCTCGCTTTAAACTTAAGTTTCAGTAAACAGAGAGCCAATATTTAAAACTTATAGTTAATTTAACTAGCCCTCAGAGGCGCACAAAAAAATAAACGCATAAGTTGTGCGCGATCCTAGCTTGTGTTGTGGCTCAAGAGCATTAAGAGTTTGGTGGTAAATAATAATGTTAGAAAGGACTTTGGATGAGTTGCCTCTTCGTTCAAATTAGGTGCCGCCCAGGCACTGCTTATGACGTTGCTGCGCAAATTGCGTTGCGCGAAATTCACTCTGAACTGTATTCTGTCAGTGGTGATTATGATCTGTTGATGAAGCTCTATACCCCAGATGGAAAAGATATCGGCATGTTCATCAATGATAACCTGCTAGGTATCGATGGCATAGAACGGACCTATACCACACAAACCTTTAAGGCCTTTTAATAAGGGGTTTCAGCATAATTTAGCCAGGGGTCGTTCGGCGTTATAGTTAACAACGTTGGTGTTAATGCTTCAAGCGTAGAGGCCCCATTTGCAAATTCCCAATAGATTGGATACGCAAACTGACTACAAAAGTTCATACTTTCAAATAAAATGGTGCAAAATACACCAAATTTTGACTGGAAAAGCCGTTCTGACCTCAGCAAACTTGTTTTTATGCTTATAGTAGGTGCGGGTACCGGTAGCTTCGCCAAGTGGATTAACCTACCCTTGCCCTTCTTGATGGGGGGTGGTGGTCAGTACGATTTCTCTTATTTCTTTGGCCAATCCAAAATCTATCTCACTGCCCTATCCTAAGCCTTTGCGGATGTGGTTTGTCGCATTGATCGGGACATTAATTGGGAGTACGTTCTCCCCTAAACTTGCAAAAACTATCCCTAATTTAACGGCGTCCCTACTGGCTGTGATTGTTTATGTTGGGGTGGCTCATTGCCTTGGCTATGCCATATTCAGAACCTTCGGGAAATATGGCCGGGTAACTTCCTTTTATGCTGCTATGCCAGGTGGATTTATTGAAGCGGTGGAGCTTGGCACAAAAGATGGTGGTGATCCTTTTGTCCTGACCTTAAGCCATCTTCTGAGAGTTTTATTTGTGGTGGTAGTAGTGCCTCTATTGTTTGGAATATCCTCAGGGGATGTGGTTGTGAGCGTCGGGGAGCAGGGCTCTGAAATCGGTCTGGTGAGATGGAAAGATCTTACAGTTATTTTAATAATTGCATTAGTTGGTTTTATCGTAGGGCGTATTATAAAAATGCCGGCTGCCCATCTTATAGGGCCCATGTTCATGAGTGCGCTATGCCATGGCACGGGCTTAGTCGATACGAGCGCGCCATCATGGCTATTATATGCGGCGCAGTTATTTGTTGGCGTTGCGCTGGGCTCGCAATTGTCTGGAGCTTTTGGATCAAATTACGTAAAAATTGTTAAAACATCTCTGTTGGCGACAACTTT
>JAVLEV010000168.1:3116-4770 GCA_031920365.1 Planktomarina sp.
ATAAGCTGCACCATGCTCTACTTCCATATATTTTTTCTTGCCCAGACCTATGCCATGCTCTCCTGTTATTGTACCACCCAATTTCAGTGCTAGTAGGTTTATAGCTTCTGAAAGTTGGTTGGCGGCTTTTAATTCAGTATCGTTCCCAGGCTCAATCAAGATTATTAGGTGAAAATTCCCATCTCCCACGTGGCCCAAGAGTGGGGCTAGAAGGCCTGATTTTTCAATCTCCAGCTTGGTTTGTGCGATGCACTCTGCCAACTTTGAAATGGGAACACAGCAATCTGTTACAAATCCCTCTGCGCCTGGGCGTAGAGATTTTGCGGCGTAATATGCTTCATGTCTAGCCTTCCAAAGAGCATTCCGTTCTTCGGCTTTTGTGGCCCACTTAAATTCTGAGCCGCCCAGATCATCGCTTATTGTCTCGAACATTTTAACTTGCTCGGCCGTACCGGCATTAGTGCCTTGAAACTCCAAAAATAAATGTGGTTTTTCAGGGAAATTCATATCTGCATTATAGAGGTTCATACCCCTCATTTGTATCTCGTCCAACAATTCTACTCTTGCGAGGGGGATACCAGATTGAATGGCTAGAATAACGGCATTGACAGCATCATTTACTGTTTCAAAAGCACAGGTGGCCGCACGAATAGACTCAGGTTGACCAAAAAGCCGTACGGTCAGCTGAGTTATGATGCCCAAGGTCCCCTCTGAGCCCACAAAAAGATGTGTTAGGTCGTAGCCCGCAGATGATTTCCTTGCTTGGCTACCGGTATTAATGATTTGCCCGTCGGGCAAAACTATCTCTAGCGCTAGGACATTTTCCCGCATAGTGCCGTAGCGAACAGCATTCGTGCCTGACGCTCGGGTAGCAGCCATACCTCCTATTGTGGCATCTGCGCCTGGATCAACGGTGAACATCAGGCCTGATGCTCTTAATTCAGTGTTTAATTGAGACCGGGTCACCCCAGGCTGTACCACCACATTGAGATCTTGATCACGAATTTCTAGCACTCTGTTCATGTGGCTGGTATCGATGCTGATGCCGCCTTGGATTGGTACAACATGGCCCTCTAAAGACGTACCAACCCCAAACGGTATCATCGGGCAGTTGTATCTTGCACAAATTTTTACAATTTCGGACACTTCCGCAGTGGAGCTTGGAAAGGCGACAGCATCAGGTAGGGCTGGGCGCGTATAAGCCTCGTCATGCCCATGTATTTCACAGATTGATTTCCCGGTGGACAAACGTTGCCCTAATAATTTCCGCAAAGCCTGGATTGTAATTTCATGTGGTCTATGTAGCATTTCACACTCAAGTTTCAGTTAGGAACGTGCCGATAATATTACATTAATATACCAATTGTTATCTTCAATCAAAGTGTGAAAATTGATTTTTAAGATAGATGCGTAAAATAGATAAATATTTTAAATGATGTGAGCTCTTAGGGCAAAAAATCGCTTGGGACCACGTTTCTTTAAATAATAAATTTAATAAAATTCTAACAATTACTTAAAAAATGATGAGTATATGGTGGCTAGTTTTTAAAATTTTTGGGTTTGAAATACTGATTTTAAATAGTTTATTTAAAAAAGTAATCTTTTATTAAAAAAAATTTATCATACTTAGTACCCCAATAAGCTTATTATATTC
>JAVLEV010000169.1:0-4690 GCA_031920365.1 Planktomarina sp.
ATAAAGATGTTATATTAAAAGAGCTTGTTGGCGCTGCAAAATCCATTTTAGACAAAAAATAACGACTTTGACGCCACTAAAATATTGAAATAGGCATTGTTCATTCGATCAGTTAGCTTGAAATTAGCCTCTAATTTGATGTTGAAGCACCATTTTTACATTTTTGAATTTAAGTACAAAGCCCGAGCCAATAAAGGCGCATGCAGTAGTTACTTTGAGGCGGGTCATATAATTCAATTAGATCAGTGGGAGCAGCTAGGTACCTTGCAATTCGCCCAAGACGTCAAAGCCCTGCTGCTTTAGAAAATGTAGCATGTCGATAAATACCCAGTTTTCCTTGAGCTTGTCGCCCTCGCGCCGGTAAATATCTATAACGCGAAAATCACTGACCTTGTCACTGGGTGGAAGGCCGAGATAGCCACCAGTCGGTTTTGCACTGAAATTTGGCCACCCAAAGAAGCCGCCATAGGCTCCTTCGGCAATACGCGCGATATGGCCCGTCCCAGATCTATCTGTGAATGCAGCCCGAAATGGCGCAGAATGTTGTTCTGCATATCGGGCAATTGTGTAGGTCGCACCAATCCCCGCGGGCCCCCACCAAACCATGTCATCGTGCCAACTACGTGCGAGCTCCTCCACTAGTGGCAATCCACTTTGCCACTGTCCAAGATCTTTTATCATAAAGTTTATGGTGGCCATAGTTTTTTGCCCCTCGTCTAGGGCTGAATCTAGGAACAAAAGGGCGTCATGGGGCGCTGGGCCTGGCTGTACCATATGGGCCGCTGTTTGTTGGGGAAATGGAGCATATCCAGCTTGGATCATGAAGTGTGGGATATCGAAGTAGAAGGCGGTTTCAGCAATCTCACCATCGACCACCCTATGAAATTCCGCGTACCTTAACATAATCAACTTGCCAGTGGGTTTGATGCCCAACCAGGAGTTGTCAAACAGCCCCATAAGGTGTCCCATTGAGCAGACCCATACGGAAGACGCGTTATCAATGAAGTTCTCACCTGCAAAAAAAACGTCCATTCGACGTTGAATGTTAGTTACCGCGTGACGGAAAGGTTGCCAGAAATTTTTTGAAACAGACTGAACATCAGTTTGAAGATTAAATGGATGAAACGCACGCCATACGTAGTCGGTCGCAGTACATTGCTCCAAGACAGAAGTGATTCCCTGCCCTTCGGCCTTGTCTAAGGCCTCGTAAAAGTTTCGTACCAATTGTTTTTCAGTTTGAAAGCTCAACGTTAATTTCCTTAATAACTTAAGTTTTAAGAACTTAGCCCATCTTTAAATCAATATTTTGCATACGTTTGCAGAAATTACTTGCACTAACAATAGATCAACGCATATCTTTCGTTCAAATTAGTTAAAAATAGCATCTGCTTGTCCATGGGAGGGCTGCGTGGCCGAAATTCAACTGCGTAATTTATCAAAGCGCTGGGGCTCATTCGTTGGTGTGGAAAACTTCAACCTGACAGTTGCGGATGAAGAATTTCTTGTGCTTTTGGGGCCGTCTGGCTGTGGTAAAACCACAACAATGCGCATGATTGCTGGCCTTGAAGAGGTTACTGACGGCGATATTCTAATCGACGGTGTTCGGGTAAATGATCTAGACCCCAAAGATCGCAACGTGGCGATGGTATTCCAATCTTACGCACTTTATCCAAATATGAATGTTTATGAGAATATCCGATTTCCACTTAAAGTACGCAAAATTCCAGAATCAGAACACAATGAGCGGGTCATGCGCGCGTCCGCTATGGTAGAGCTGGACGAATTTCTACACAGAAAACCTGCTGAACTTTCTGGTGGTCAAAGACAACGTGTGGCGCTCGCCCGCGCAATTGTTCGTGAACCTAATGTGTTTTTAATGGATGAACCACTTTCTAATTTAGATGCGAAACTTCGCGTATCCACGCGGGCTCAGATAAAAAACTTAAGTCACGAGCTGAAGGTTACAACAATCTACGTGACCCATGACCAAATAGAGGCGATGACGCTTGCTGATAGGGTCGTGGTTATGAAAGGCGGAATTGTTCAGCAGGTGGGCAGCCCAACAGAAATTTACGACCAACCAGAAAATGCATTTGTCGCAAGCTTCATTGGCTCACCTGCGATGAATTTGGTTCAGGGAGACGTTTCGAATAGTAAGTTCATTGGTGGGGATCTTGCTGTTGATGGGTTCACTGCATCTAGTCAGTCCGCCCAGTTGGGATTTCGTGCTGAAGATGCAAGTATTGTAAATGAAGGCGGCGATATTCATGCTGCAGTTTATACAATGGAACTGCTAGGCGATGCGACAATGATCACAGTGCGTGTAAACGGTGGGCTCGTTTCAGTCAAAGCACATAAAGATTATCGGGTAGAAATTGGGGATATGGTCCGCATTTCTGTACCGAAGGAAATTTGCCATTTGTTTGACACTCAAACAGGTGCGCGGATTGGAGGCTAACCCCCTCTAAGATTCCCCATGGCGGGGATTAACCAAGAAATGACAACTTTAGTCGTTTCTAACTACAACTGGGAGAAACAAATGTTTCTAAATAAAATAACGGTGGCCGGTGCATTTATGCTTCTCGGCAGTACCGCAATGGCTGGGTGCGGAATTTCTTCGGGTAATGTCAGTATTCTTTCAAATGACTTCCCTGCGATACAAGCTGTAACTGCTGCCGCAAGTACTTGTGCTGGTGATGGCGTCATGGTTGAGGCAAACCTCACCAAAGACCACAAAGATATTATGGTTGCAGCGCTGACATCCAACCCTGCGCAATACACTTCGGTTATTGCAAGCAACTCTACCTTAGTCACATTGATGAATGATGGCTTGGTGCAATCGTTGGATGCTCTGGTTGCGAAGCATGGCTCAGGTTTAAAGCCAAGCCAATTGGTTACAGTAGATGGTAAGGTTATGGCTATTGCCTTTATGGCTAACGCACAGCACTTATTTTCACGTTCTGATATGTTGAAGCAAGCTGGCGTAAGCAGCATCCCCGCAACATATGAAGACGTTTTAGTAGCGGCTGAAGCAATCAAATCTGCAGGCTTAATGGATTATCCAGTAGCTCTAAATACTAAAGCTGGTTGGAACCTCGCGGAAGAGTTTGTTAATATGTACATGGGTACTGGGGCAGAATTCTTTAAGCCGGGTACGGCCGAAGTGGCTGTGAATAATGATCACGGCGTTGCAACCTTGAATATGCTCAAGTCTTTGGTTGCTTATTCAAATCCAGATTATTTGACATATGACTCCAATGCCACTCAAGCTGAGTGGGAAGCTGGAAATATAGCATTGGCAACATTGTGGGGCAGTCGCGGTGGAGCTGTTTTGGATGGTGAAGGTTCAACTGAGGCTGTGACATCCACAACTGTACTTACTGGTGCGCCAACTTGGGGTAACAATGCACGCCCGGCGTCAACTCTTTGGTGGGATGGCATCGCAATATCAGCAAATATCTCTGCTGAAGATGCTGAAGCAACGTTTATCGCTATGATGCATGGTATATCGTCGGATGTAATAAAGGCAAACAATGATGCGACTGTCTGGCTCGGCGATGGCTATACACCATCGGCTGCATCTGCGGGAGTTACGGCAACCGCAGCAGGAGGTGCTGCACCATATCCAATGCTTCCATTTATGGGCACATTGCACGGGGCATTAGGCGCTGAAATTTCAGACTTCCTACAGGGATCTGAAAGTGCGGAACAAGCTTTGGCAGACGTTGAGGCTGCTTATACTGCAGCGGCAACAGAAAAAGGCTTCCTTAAGTAATAGGAGCCTTGGGGGAGGGGTTAGCCTCTTCCCCACTTTGAATTTAATAGGCATTCAAAATGAAAAACCGTACATTTTTTTGGTTTATTCTACCATCGCTCGTGACGATGTTGTTGTTTATTGCTTTGCCTATTGGATCAGTATTTATCCAATCTCTGCATATCGAGCATGGTGCGGTTTTGACAGAAGTTAAAAACTGTGGCCCATTTGGGTGTAAGCTTGAAGTACAAGTCGATGTTGAGGCAACCGCACAGCTCAAGGACAACAATCCTCTGGGGAAATTCAACGGATTTGGAACCTACAAAAACCGTAACCATCTCGCATTGGATGAATTGAATCAAGCTTGGAGTAGTAGCTCGAACTTGAGAGTATTTTTAAGTAAAGCTTACAACCTACCATTTTACCGTGCTTTGGCATTCACCCTTACTTATACATTCGTGGTGACGCCTCTGGTTTTAGTACTTGGGTTTTGCATTGCATTGACCGTGAACAGCCTACCAAAACGAGTTAAAGGCCCCACTATTTTTGTATCCCTACTCCCAATGATCGTAACGCCGTTGATTGGATCATTGATACTTTTTTGGATGATTGATGCAGAAGGAATTCTGGGTTCCAGTTTGCAATGGATCTTTGACGATCCTGCCCTCTCTTTGAAGGCCTCACCAACACTTACCTGGGTGATGTTAATGGTGTACGGTGTGTGGCACTCAGCGCCTTTTGCCTTCATTATATTTTATGCAGGTTTGCAAACCGTTCCCGCAGAGACGATTGAGGCCGCCATGATAGATGGTGCCTCTCGTTGGGAACGCACGCGCTATGTAGTTTTGCCCCATTTGGTACCACTTATTGTTTTTATAGCACTGATCCAATTGATGGATAATTTTCGTGTATTTGAGCCCATTGTTGGCTTCTCTG
>JAVLEV010000170.1:0-4648 GCA_031920365.1 Planktomarina sp.
TTTTCGATTAACTTTAGAACCTGTGTGAGGCTTGCAGTTAATATTTCTGGTCCAAACTTCAAATACCCGCCCCAGTAAAAGCCGATAACATCTACGTTTTTTACGAGTAAATGGTTAGCTTTTATTAAAGGGACATCACCACTGGCAAAACCAATTGTTAAATAGCGCGCCTCTGGTTTACAGCATTTTAGGGCCGCCACAAATGGTTTACCGCCCACGGGATCATACACTATGTCCACACCGCCAAGCTTTTTAACAATTCCGACCATACCTTCGCTGGAACTATCAATCGTGATTTCAGCACCGCGTTCTCTGCAAACATTCAGCTTATCTTGTCCACGCGCAATTGCGATGACCCTAGCGCCCAAAGCCGCGCCAATTTCAATAGCAGTCAAGCCAACTCCACCTGCGGCGCCTAATACGAGTAAGGTGTCGCCAGGTTTTATTTTAGCGCGGCGGGTTAATGCCAAGTGGGACGTTCCGTAACTGATCAGAGACGAAGCCGCGGTTTCAAAAGATAAATCTTTGGATATCATGAGGCAGTGCGATGCATCCACTGCACAAAACTCAGCCAAGCCGCCAGAGCCAGAAAATGCTGCAACACGATCACCTATTTTAAAGCCTGTAACAGCGCTCCCAATTGCCGTGACGGTACCCGAAACTTCCATGCCCAAAGTAAAGGGTACGGCTGGTGTTTCTTGATAGGTGCCGTCTATCATCAATAGGTCTGCGAAATTTAGGGCGCATGCTGCTATGCGTATTAAAACTTGGTGCGAATCAACTACCGGGTTGGGAATATTTACGTATACAGGTGTTTTAGCGTAATCTTGGACTTGAAGTGTGAGCATCGGACTAAACCACCTTATTTTTTATCTGTGATTTAAATAAGTTTTTTTTCTTGAGAACTCCAGAGCGTAACATTCACAAGAGAGGTGGGATGTATAGCCCAAACGGCTTTATTGCTCTAAGCTTAGCAAAAGTTTGCGGAATGCTTTTAGTTATATAAGTAGCCTTTTTGTATAAAAAGTTAATAACCTGTGCCTCTTAGGCTTCATAAGAAAACTAAGGGAAACTTAAGCCCAAATGAGCACTTAATTATAGTATAGCTCAATAGGTGGCTCGCTTGACCAATTGGTGCCGAAGGCCATAGATGCGTAGAATTATGAAGGAACGGTCGATGATCAGAAAAGTTCCAAATGCAGACGTGATCTTGTCTCTAGCTTATCAGATGGCAGATGCGGCATCGGTGGAGACACTGAAATGGTTCCGAACCCCAGCACTTACTGCTGATAATAAGCTTGAGATCGGATTTGATCCAGTCACACAAGCTGATAGGGCTGCCGAGAAGGCGATGCGGGCCGTATTGGCAATGCAACGGCCGCAAGATGCAATCATTGGAGAAGAAGAAAAGAATAAAGATGGTACCTCTGGCTTGGCTTGGGTGCTTGATCCAATTGATGGTACCCGAGGATATGTCAGTGGCACGCCGACTTGGGGTACGTTGATTGCGCTAAATGACGGGACTGCACCAGTGTTTGGCATAATTGACCAACCTTATACGGGTGAACGGTTTGTCGGTGGGCTTGGCTATGCTTTTATGGAGCGCCACGGTTTAAAAATACCACTGGCCACCCGTAATACCAAAGTTTTGTCTACTGCTACAATTTTTACGACCTATCCTGAAGTTGGCAATCTGGCGGAGGCTTCGGCTTTTAATGAGGTGGCGCTTGCCTGTAAATTAGTGCGCTATGGCATGGATTGCTATGCCTATGCTTTATTGGCTATGGGCCAGGTTGATCTGGTGATTGAGGCAGGCTTGCAAGCCTATGACATCCAAGCGCCTATTGCCTTGGTTCGCGCAGCTGGTGGTGTTGCCACAGACTGGTGCGGTGGGGATCCTATGAATGGCGGAAGGTGTATTTGTGCTGCGACGCCTGAACTGCACAACGCGGCGCTCCAGATATTGCAGCAGGTGCCTCTTGACTGACACATTAATTCAAAATGCGCGTTTGGGCCAACATAACTTGGCAGCCCGCCAAAACTGACAGATTCGGGCTTTGCGGTACGGAGTGTAGTCTAAAGTGGCTGTCCAGCCACCCAAACTTGACGCACTGCTCGGTCATCGCCCATCATTATGGTTGGGAAGAGTACCTCCCAAAAATTAGAAGCGTTGAATCCACGTTGCTCGATAGCTTGAGTGGAGCTGAGGTCAAGCACGCATAGGTCTGCCTCGGCTCCAGGGCCAAGGTGGCCAACTTTGCCTTGAAGATGCAGTGTTTTGGCAGATCCCTCACTGGCCAACCACATTAACTGTGCTGGATGCGTTGCCATACCGCGCAACTGTGCTACTTCATAAGCCGCGCCCATAGTACGTAGCATCGAGAAATTAGATCCACCACCAATATCGGATGCTAGACCAAGGCCAACCTTGGCGTGCGCCAACCCTATTAAGTCAAATAACCCTGATCCAATGAACATATTTGACGTAGGGCAATGAACCACAGAGGCTCCAATCTCTGCCAGCTGGTCCACTTCTCGTGGCTCCAGATGTACTGAATGCCCATAAACACCTCGCGCGCCCAACAGTCCGTGCCTCGCATATGTATCAAGATAGTCGTGGGTATTGGGAAATAGCTCACGAACCCAGGCTATTTCTTCGGTCTGCTCTGATAAATGTGTCTGCATCAAACAGTCTGGCCGTTCGACCCAAAGTTCGCCCAAGGCGTAGAGCTGCTCAGGTGTGGAGGTCGGAGAAAACCTTGGGGTGATTGCATAAACTGCACGCCCTTTGCCATGCCAAATATCGATAAGAGCTTTGCTTTCGTCATAGGCTCGTTGCGCTGTGTCGACTAAACCGTCGGGTGCATTACGATCCATACAGGTTTTTCCACCCACAACTCGCATGCTGCGCTTAGATGCGGCTTCAAAGTAAGAGGTGACGGAGGAGGGGGCAGAGGTGCAGTAGCTAGCCATTGTGGTCGTGCCATGGCTAAGGGCGATGTCGAGATAACGCTCAGCTACCTCGGTAGCGTAGTCTGGATCAGAAAAGCGTATCTCTTCTGGAAAAGTATAGGTATTTAGCCAATCTATTAGCCGTTTCCCCCAGCTCGCGATAATTGCTGTTTGTGGATAGTGGACATGTGCATCCACAAAGCCGGGCACGATTAAATCTTTTCCATAATCGAAGATATTTGCTTGTGGGTACCCTGCGGCTAAGGCTGCACGGGCTCCAACGGCTAGTATGTGTCCATCTTTAAGTAAAACAGCACCGTCGTGGCGATGCTGAGTGACCTCCTGCCAAGGCTTTTGGAACGGATTGCCAGTAAACCCAAGTGTTTGGCCAAGAAGTAAATTGAGTGCCATGAAAATACCTTCCAAAAGTCCGTTTGTCAGAGCATACCTTGTCATAGTATTTGCAACTTCGTAAAGGCAGTCATGGCAGATCTTAATGTTAATCAAGCCGAGCTGAGTGATGTTTTAGACACCCAACGTGTGTTGGAGGTGCGTGCGGCTGTGGCGCATGAAGACGTAAAAACATTGCATCTGCTGCTTGATCCACTGCACCCTGCGGATATCGCCGATCTTTTAGAGCAGGTAAGCGAAGGTTTACGAAGACGTCTTTTGCATATGTGGAAGGGCGGTATAGGCGGAGATGTTCTGTCAGAGCTGGACGATAGTATACGTGAAGATATTATTGACGGACTTAACGCAACTGAGCTTGCGGATGCGGTGCGTGATCTGGATTCAGATGATGTCGTAGATTTGCTTGAGGATCTTGATGAGCCACAACAAAAAGCTATACTAAATGTTCTAAATGATGCTGAACGGATGCTGGTTGAGCAATCGCTCTCTTTCCCGGAGAATTCAGCTGGTCGTATGATGCAGCGTGAGGTCGTTATGGCGCCTGAACATTGGACCGTAGGCCAAGCTATTGATTATTTGCGCCGTCACCAAGATTTGCCAGAACAGTTTTATCATATGATTTTAATCGATCCGCGTATGTGGCCGACTGGTTACGTTACCCTTGGGAAGTTATTAGGGGCTAAAAGAGCTATATTTTTACAAGAGATAATTGAGGATAGCTTTCGCACCATTCCAGCGGATCAGCCAGAAAGAGATGTGGCCTATGCGTTCAACCATTATCATTTGATTTCCGCACCGGTCATTGACGCGGATAACCGTCTGGTAGGTGTCATTACGATTGATGACGCTATGAATGTACTCGATGAAGAGTATGAAGAAGATATGATGCGTTTGGCTGGAGTTGGTGAAGGGTCTATGTCTGCACGTGTTATCGAAACTATAAAAGGGCGGTTCCCTTGGCTAGCGGTTAACCTTTGTACTGCAATTGTGGCTTCTATGGTGATTTCTATGTTTGAAGCCACAATTGCGCAGTTTGTTGCTTTGGCTGTTTTAATGCCAATTGTTGCATCCATGGGTGGCAATGCGGGTACCCAGTCACTGACCGTAGCTGTGCGCGCGATTGCCACTAAGAATTTGACTACATCTAACGTGTGGCGTGTGATCCGGCGTGAGGTCTTGGTGGGATTATTGAACGGTATTATTTTTGCTACTGTTCTAGGCCTAGTCGGTTTTTTTTGGTTTGGGTCGTCCGTAATAGGTTGGGTATTAGCGTTGGCTATGGTCC
>JAVLEV010000171.1:0-4641 GCA_031920365.1 Planktomarina sp.
TCCATTATGGCCTCATATCTAAACTTCTAAATCAGTCTAAGCACGGTGGTTAAGTCCGTCCAGCCTCACAGTTAATGCAGAAGCCTCACTGTGTTTATTGCTATTAGGTAGATGCATCAGAATTAATCGACCATCTAAGTCGAGCGTTCCCAGGGCCGGGTAAAGCCACCCAATGCACCAGTGATGGCCGCATCATCTGCACTGCCAAACACTTGAGCAACAAGCCCACGCTGCTTATCTTCTACAACCTTTTGTACTTGCGCATCCAATCCAGCCTCCACAAGCGCAGCATTATAGACCCTAATGATCGCTGATTTCCTAAGTGCTGGTTTGAAAACTTTGCCCACTGCCGTCTTGGGTAGCTCTGTTAAGATTTCAATGTATTTTGGCTGAGCTGCACGTTCCGTCACGCGTTCATTGGCAAAGGCAATCAGCGCCTCTGGCGTCACAGAGCCACCAGCTACCAACTCAACATATGCGCATGGGATTTCCCCTGAATGCGCGTCAGGCTGCCCAACCGCTCCTACAAAGCCAACGGCTTCATGGCCGGCCAACGCCTCTTCAATCTGAGCTGGATCTATATTATGACCACCCCGAATAATAAGATCCTTTGCTCGGCCAGTAATCCAAAGATACCCATCCTTATCCATTCTACCCAGATCACCGGTACGCAAGTAAGTATCAAAATAGTATAAATCTTTATTTTTAGCGATTTCAGTATATGTATTCCCAGCAAAAACGCCGGGGCTTTCCACGCAAATTTCACCAATTTCGTTGGCCGCACATTCTTCAGGTCCGTTAGCCGTATCCAACAAAACTTTAACATTAGTGTGCGGCAATGGAATACCAACAGACCCAACCTTCTTAAGCCCTTGATCAGGGTTGCAAGAAACCAGACAGGTCACCTCAGTCAGCCCGTAGCCTTCTACAATTTCAATACCGGTAGCCTTTTCAAATCTTTTGAACAATTCCACTGGCAGAGGTGACGACCCCGAAAATGCCGTTTTTAGGGTAGATATATCCGCGTCCACAGGCCGTTGCATCAGTGCTGAAATCGCCGTGGGAACTGTGATCATAAACGATACATTCCAGCGCTCAATCAGTTTCCAGAAATTATCAAATACACCTTCACCACGGTACCCTTGAGGTGTTGGAAATACCACATGCGCACCCGAACTGATCATTGCCATCAGAATAACGTGGCAGGCAAAAACATGAAACAATGGCAGAGGGCAAATAATAGTATCTTCGGAGTTGAATAACATTCGATCACCAAGCCAGCCATTGTATACAATCCCAGAATATTTATGCTGGGCCACCTTAGGCATACCAGTCGTACCACCAGTATGAAAATATGCGGCTACCCGGTCTTCAGTGGAATCTGCAAAATCAATAATACTATTTTGACGCTCAAGCTCAGCATTGAAATCCAGTATCGTAGCTGAATGATTCGCCACCACCTTTGGACGAACCAGTGGGACTATCCAAGATTTTGGTGGCGTCAGGTAGCGGTTGAGATCCACCTCCAAAACTGTTTCCACATTAGGTGCCTGGGCCACTGCATCAGCGGCTAATTGAGCTAAATCCGTTTTGGGGAATCCACGTAGGGTGACTAAAACCTTAGCATTGGTTTCACGTAAAATCGCAGCAATCTGGTCTGGTTCAAGAAGTGGGTTAATCGGATTTGCGATTCCAGCTATGCTACCCCCGATTAGCGTTAGAGCGGCCTCATTACAAATCGGTAGTAGGTAGGCCACGACATCAGTCTCACCAATCCCCAAACGCCGGAACATATTCGCTGCCTGAACTGATTTATCACGAAAATCCTTCCAGCTTAGGGTTTCAGCTTTATCTTTTGGGCCAGAAGTTAGCTGAAAGCTAACACCAGGTCGGTGACCATGGCGCTGTGCAACCGAGTTAATGAACCCATACATTGTCTTTGGAACATCACGTTCTTCCCAAGGCATTTCATTTTCGACTATGTCCCGATCGGCTTTTGTTGCAAAGCTCATAATTCTCTCCCAACGTTGAAGCTATAACTACTTTCGTAGTATTTTTAATAGGATGATCAGTTTTAGCAGAATTCGCAATAGTTATAGAAACACCAGTCGTGATGCTGGTTTAGGGAGAGCTGTCTTCCGTAAATTGCAGCTTAGCTAAGCGAGCATAAAGCCCACCTTCAGCAACTAGTGTAGAATGAGTGCCCTGTGCCACAATCTGGCCCTGGTCCATCACAAGAATACAATCTGCTTTTTTCACAGTAGCTAGGCGATGCGCTACTACCAAAGTGGTCCGGTCTTTAGCCAAAGATTCAAATGCCTTTTGAACAAGTGCCTCACTTTCCCCATCCAGCGCCGAGGTCGCCTCGTCAAGCAAAAGAACAGGTGCATCACGCAAAATAGCTCGGGCAATTGCAATCCGCTGTTTCTGCCCACCCGACAACATAACACCACGCTCGCCAACGTAGCTATCGTAGCCTTCTGGCAAATCTAATATAAAATTGTGGGCTGCTGCTGATTTTGCAGCTGCAATAACCTCATCTTTGCTCGCGTCAGGACGACCAAAAAGAATATTGTCATAAGCAGAGCTAGCAAAAATTACTGGGTCTTGCGGTACCAAAGCCATAAACTTGCGAAATGCGCTGCGCTCCATCTCAGGTAAAGCAATACCCCCAAAGCTAATTTGACCCTCTTGTGGGTCAAAAAAGCGTTGCAGCATTTGAACAATCGTTGATTTCCCAGCACCCGACGGCCCAACCAAAGCAACCGTCTCACCAGGGTTAATAGTAAAGCTAACCTTATTTAGCGCCAAAGCATTAGGACGGTTTGGAAATGTGAAATTAACTTTGTCAAAAACCACAGCACCAGCTTTTGGAGTCTTTGGCGTTTGCGGGTCTACAATCGTGTCTTGCGCGTTCAACAGCTCAACCAACCGTTCTGTAGCACCGGCAGCACGCTGTAACTCTGACCAAAGCTCTGACAAAGCCGCGGTTGAGCTGGCTACTATGGTGGCATAAATCACAAACTGAACTAATTGACCGGCCGAAGTTGCGCCACTGCGCACATCGATCGCACCGACCCATAATACGCCCATCACGCCACTAAAGGCCACGAAGATAATAATCATTGTAATCATTGCCCGCACTTTGATGCGAGCCTTTGCGCTGTCAAAAGCTTTTTCGGTCACATCTGCAAACTCTGACAGACTGCCAGCCTCATGGGTAAAAGCCTGCACCGTTTGAACAGACAGTAGGGATTCCGATGCTTTGCCAGAAGAAGCGGCAATCCAATCTTGGTTTTTGCGCGACAGTGCACGCAGCTTGCGACCCAATGCTAAAATTGGACCTAAAATTAACGGCACGATCAACAGCACTAAACCAGTGAGTTTGGGCGAAGTCCAAAACATCATCACAAGCCCGCCAGACATCATTAACATATTGCGCAAAAGCCAGCTAGCCGAAGACCCAACCACCGATAGAATAAGAGTTGTATCAGTGGTAATCCGACTTAGTACCTCACCGGTCATTAGTTTTTCAAAATAGGCCGGCGACATCCCAATCATACGTTCAAAAACTGCTTTGCGGATATCGGCCACCACGCGTTCACCTAGGCGGGTAACAACGTAATACCGTAAGCCAGTGCCCAGCGCAAAAATCGCAGCTACTATAATGGCGCCAAGAAAATAACGGTTCAGAAGCGCCACGTCGCCCACCGAAAAACCATCGACAACCCGTCGCGCCGCCAGAGGCAACACAAGCGAAACACTGGCTGTGATAGTCAGGGCAATAAGCGCTAGACTTACCAACAACTTATAAGGGGAAAAATAGGGAACTAATGCGCGCAACACCCCAACCTGCTTGGAAGATGCGCGGTCCTGTTTCACATCAGCAACTGAATTTGGTCCCCGTGCCATACTCGCTCCCCTATTTTTCAATTGATGTATCCTCCGCAATACATACCAACAAGAGGGCAATAAATTTTTTCCATTGATTTAGGTTTTGAACACATTTTATTTTTACAGAACGACTACCTTGAGAACTACGATGCTCACAATCTGCAGTATGTAATTTATATTATATAAAATATAAATTTTGGAGCGGGTAGCGGGAGTTAATTTCCTTTGCCCAGCACCAATCAAATATCCACGTAAGCAATATCAATAGGTTAAGTGAATCAGAATTAATTGCAAGTCAGTTTGTTTGTCCACTGTGTCGTACCACAGCCATGTGCAGTCACTGTAGGTGATGACAATGTACGTATGCTGTTAGGTCCAACGTCGGACTTAAGCGTCCCTACTAATCCACATGTAATCCTTATCGTTACTAGTACAGGGGATGTGATGGGTGGTGTTGGTGATAATACATATGCCTGTTGTTAAGCACAGCTACAGACCGTCACCCAAGGCAAGGCACTGATCGTGTGTACAGATCACACAAGATTACCCTACCCAAAAATGTCCCAGTTGGGACATTTTGATATTACATGGGGTATGCATGGGCCAGTGGGGGTACGTAGGGTATATATTCATGTAGGGCTACACACATGGGGGTTTTAACCCCAATGCTGCGGCTCACGACGTACGCCTGAAACTATGTCAGTTAAGCAGTTGTGGGTTTGTAGGTCCCAAGTAAAGCTCCAGAGT
>JAVLEV010000172.1:0-1994 GCA_031920365.1 Planktomarina sp.
TAAGACAATACCACAAGTCGTAGCGGATACAGCTATTACTAAAACAAAATTTAATCCTTCGACAAATTCAATTAACCGCGACGTGCGCCAGTAAAGAATTAGATCCATCGTTGTCGGATCATCATCACGCAGCATATCTACCGGGATACCAAGCACCCATAAACTATGCGAAAACCACTGTATTAAAAGCAGCAACCAAAACCAGCCGCTGCCAAAGGCATCCCATGAGAGCAGTTCAAAGATGATCATAGTGGTCCACTTGAGATTGCAATTTGCATTTCTGTTCTGCTACACCTAAGCCGCAGGGAAGAAAACCCAAACTATTCGTGTGAAAGAGGTTCCCCATGTTACGTTCACAAAATCAGGCTTGTTTTCCCGTGTATCGTCCCCGTCGGCTACGAGCTCAACCTGCTCTGCGTGATATGGTTCGTGAGAACACATTGTCACCATGCGATTTTATTTGGCCGGTGTTTGTTATGGATGGGTACGATAATTCACACCCAATAATATCCATGCCAGGTGTATCGCGACATACGGTGGACCGACTACCCACCTTGGCCGCGCGCGCGCGAAGCGTCGGAATTCCTACTATATGCATATTTCCGTACATAGATCCGGCTTTAAAAACAGAGGATTGCTCCGAAGCGTGGAATCCAGATAATTTATCCAACCGCGCAATACATTCAATTAAAGACGCTGTACCTGATATTATGGTGATGACTGATATCGCATTAGACCCATATAATATTAACGGACATGATGGAATTGTTCGTAATGCTGAGATCCTGAACGATGAGACTGTAGAGGCACTGGTTAAAATGGGTGAAGCCCAAGCCCAAGCAGGTGCAGATATTCTAGGACCATCTGACATGATGGACGGGCGTATTGCTGGGTTACGTTCTATGTTGGAGCAAAAGGGATTTTATAACGTCAGCATTCTCAGTTACTCTGCTAAATATGCATCTAGTTTTTATGGCCCTTTTCGTGATGCTGTGGGGGCTACTAGCGCTCTCACGGGTGATAAAAGTACCTATCAAATGGACCCCGCGAACAGCGATGAGGCGATGCGGATGATTGCGCGGGATCTGTCCGAAGGAGCAGATATGATCATGGTGAAACCAGGAATGCCCTACCTCGATGTGTGTCAAAGGGCTAAAAAGGAATTTCAGGTTCCCACTTTTGCTTATCAAGTTTCCGGTGAATACGCGATGTTGAAAGTTGCGGCTCAAAATGGATGGTTGAACGAAAAGGATGTGATGTTAGAGAGTTTGATAGCGTTTAAACGCGCTGGATGTGATGGAGTGCTGACTTACTTCGCACTAGAAGCTTCCGAATTATTATTACAATAAGTATAACTTTTACAAGAATGTGACACTGATAGACCATTACTATAAAAATGGTGTTAAACTGGATTTAAAATAGGCGGAGCAGTCATGACATCGACCAATAGACGTAATTTTTCACTAGGACTATTAGCTTTAGGCAGTACGGCGGCATGTAGTAACGGTATAGGTTCTAACAATAAGGCACAAATTGACGCGCGTGTTAACGCAACCTTAAAGGCGATGTATGAAATTCATCCCAACACGACCCAAATTGCAGAAAAAGCGAGTGGTATGTTGATTATGCCATTAGTGACTGAAGCCGGGTTTGGTCTGGGAGCTGGCTTTGGCCGCGGTGCGCTTCGGGTTGGTGATAGTAATGTAGATTATTACTCAGCGGCTAGCGCTAGCGCAGGATTTCAAATTGGCGTACAGCAATATTCTCACGTATTATTTTTCATGACAGATAACGCGTTGAGTGACTTCAGGAAATCACAAGGCTGGGCAGCTGGCGCCAACGTTGACTACGTGTTTAAAGATCAGGGGAATTTTTTAACAGCGGATACTACTACTACTTTGAGCCCAGTAGTTGCTGTTGTTTTTGCCCAAGTTGGTCTTCGCGTAGGTATTACATTAGACGGTATTAAATATATGCGAATAATTCCATGAGTT
>JAVLEV010000172.1:2094-4616 GCA_031920365.1 Planktomarina sp.
CACATTTTTGGTGATAATGACCATGACACCTTATTTGCGCTTGGATATGCTCATGCACAAGATAGGCTGTGGCAGATGACGATGCTGCGCCGCTCAGCTCAAGGCCGTCTATCAGAGCTGTTTGGCGATAAAACCCTTGAAATTGATATGGTTGTGCGAAGGTTGGGTCTTTATACAGCTGCTCGCAAGTCTTTATCAGTACTTAGACCTGACACCATCGCAAACTTGAAAGCCTACGCCAGTGGAGTTAATTCTCGTTTAAAAGAAATTAATTTAGGCGCGCTAGGACGAGGAGCACCTGAATTCTTCATTTTTTCTAACGCCATTGCCCCGTGGGCCCCGGCTGACAGCCTAGCCATTTTCAAAGTTATAGGCTTGCAATACTCAAGTCACTTGCAAAGCGAGGTGTTGCGCGCCCAATTATCTTTGATTTTACAGAATGATCGCCTCAGAGATATATTGCCAGATGTGCCTGGCTCAGCGAGCATTGGACTTAGTAATTTTTCTAGTCTATTTCCGAACCTGCCTAAACATCAAACCACTGGCGTAAGTCAACAACCAGAAATTTCACCGTTTAAGTCCATTGCTCTATCAGGCGCTTCAAACGCATGGGCGGCAGTGCCTGGTCGCAGCGCGACACAGGGTTCTTTATTGGCAAATGATCCTCATTTGGGCCTTACAGCTCCGTCGATTTGGTATTTAGCCCGCCTAGAACTTCAAAGTGGTGGTGTTATCGGCGGCACTATCCCCGGAATCCCTGTAGTTTTGGTTGGGCGATCAGCCGATCTAGGTTGGGGTCTGACCAGCGCAAATATAGATGATACAGACGTCTATATCGAGAAGCTAAACCCAAACAACCAAGAAGAATACCTATCCTTAAATGGCTACGTACCATTTACAACGTTACAAACCATTATTAAAATAAAAGACCGTTTGCCTATAACTTTTGATCTTTTATGGACAGATAATGGTCCAGTTCTACCAGTAAGCCATTATAATCTAGGGGCTATCACACCCGTAGGCCACGTTACGTCAGTAGCTTCGACACTACTTTCAGTTGCGGATACATCCATAGAATCTGCATTTGACATAATGACATCGCGTTCTGTCCAAGAGGCTATCAAAGCATCACACTCTTATGTCGCACCTGGACAGAATCTGACTTTGGCAGATAAAAGTCAGATAGCAATGCGTACTATCGGAGTCATACCACATCGTGATCCTGACCACCAATCTAAAGGTAGGATGCCGACTGCAGGTTGGATTGAAAAAAACAGATGGCGCGGTATGTTTGATCAAACAGTTAATCCTGTTTTTCTAAATCCCACTGGTGGCCTTTTAGGTAACACCAATAATAAATATACAGATAATCCGTTTCCAAAGCACATAAGCTACGAGTGGGGAGACACACAGCGGATACAACGCTGGTATCGATTAATGCAAAACCGGACTGTACATACAAGAAACAGCTTCATTGAGGCGCAGTTAGACACAGTGTCTCCTACTGCGCGCTCGTTATTACCGCTAATTGGGGCGAACCTGTGGTTTCAAACTCCAGTATTATCATCTGATATATTATTACAGCGTCGCCAGGTTGCATTAAAACTTTTGGCTAATTGGAACGGGGAAATGAATGAGCATATACCAGAACCCTTGATATATGCAGCTTGGATCCGAACGTTACAACAAAAGTTGATTGAAGACGAAGTGGGAGCCCTGCGTAAGAACTTTACAGAAGTAAATCCATTGTTTATCGAACGTGTATTTCGGAATATCGATGGAGCTGAAAAATGGTGTGACGTGGTGCAATCTCAAAAGCTTGAGACCTGCGCTGAAATGGCCCTCTTGAGTTTAGATGATGCTTTGGCAGGCCTCGTAAAATCATTTGGCAGTGAAATAACAGCACTCCGGTGGGGCGAAGCACATCAAGCAAAGCACAAACATCCTGTTCTGGGTGAAATTCCTTTTCTAAATTGGTTTGTTAACATAAGTCACTCGACATCAGGCGGAGACAATACACTTCAGCGCGGAAAGACGATTGGTACTGGTTCTAACCCTTACTTGAATGTACACGCTACTGCCTATCGCGGGGTATATGATTTTTCCGATCCCGACAGTTCGGTCTTCATTATATCAACTGGTCAAAGCGGCCATCCAATGTCTCGCCATTATGACAATCTAGCGGAGCTGTGGCGTCGCGGTGAATATGTACCAATGTCGTTAGATGCTAGTCTTGCGCGAGCTGGAGCAACCGGAATTACGATTCTGACTTCGATCAGGGATAATGACGATTAATAAACTCCATTTTCTGCTGTGAAGTCCAAAACACTTGTAGCAAAAAACCATTAACCGTTTGCTTTTCAGTTACAACAACACCCTGTTCAAATAACCATGCTCGCGCACGGCCCTCGGCAAACGTTACTTCAATCTCAGACGTATTTTTTTTGGGTGTGAGCATTAGAGACAAAGCATCTAGAAATTCAGAGACTCCAAACCCAGTTACCGCAGACATCATAAATACG
>JAVLEV010000173.1:0-4603 GCA_031920365.1 Planktomarina sp.
GTAATACATGGCGGATAAACAGCCCGTGCCAGGCCAGTTCAGTAACCATCCTAACATCCAGGCGGTTTGCTGGATCTGCACCACCGAATAGATCCTGAACAAAATAATCCCGGCCCTGCATGTGCAGCAGCATGTCTTCATAAAGCTTCTCAAATCCGACTTCTGACATTTCCGCATTGTTGTCCCACCAAATAGTATCTGCTACGGACGCCGATTGCACCACATGCTTATCTTTAGGGGACCGCCCCGTGAATTTTCCGGTTGAAACCAAAAACGCGCCGCCACGCCCCAGCTCCCCTTCTTTGCGTGCCAACGCATGCTCGATAAGGCTGGGTTCGATTAAATTATAATATACATTTCCTAGCCCTGCTATGCCCTGATGCTCGAGGGTAAAATTAGGGTTTACACGTCCGAGGTTCATGCGATTGCTCCCAATGCTGGCGTACCTTCCCCATTCTTAGCACGCCGCAAGATCATATCAATAGTATGGCGTTGCATAGTTAGCGCAATCAGTGGCAGTTTAACGCAACTATTTTTGGTAGGGTGGTAATATCAACATATATAAAGTGCTTTGATATTCGAATATTAGGATAAGATCAGCCGATTCGTACTTACAGGGTTACGCTGATAGGCAGAATTTTTGAAAGTATTATCAAACAATGGCGCTTAATTTTTGTGCCTATTAGAGGACCATATCTATGCCGAGAATAGCTCTTGTTGACGACGATCAAAACATCTTGATGCCAGTTTCAATGATGCTTGAGGCGGAGGGCTTTCAGGTTGATATTCATTGTGATGGCCAAGTTGCATGGGAGGCTTTTATAAAGAATATGCCTGATATCGCTGTTTTGGAGAGTCAAACGCGACGTTTGAGTGCTATAGATTTGTTGCAGCGAGTGCGGCAAAAATCTACTATTCCTATAATATTCTTAACATCAAAAAAAGATGAAATTGACGAAATTTTAGCTTTTCGGATGGGCGCTGATGACTATGTCAAAAAGCCATTTTCTCAACTTATTTTGTTGGAACGTATTCGTAACCTTTTACGGCGACAGATCGCGTCCGAAGGTACTACCCCGATTGAGGCTACTGACACGAAAGTGATGGAACGTGGGTTTCTGTCTATGGATCCGTTGCGCCACGGTGTTACCTGGCGGGGAGTTGATGTAGTGCTCACTGTGACCGAATTTGCACTGCTCAAAATGCTTGCATTGCGGCCTGGCTTTGTAAAGAGCCGGGATCAGTTGATGGATGTGGCTTATGATGAACAAGTTTATGTGGATGATCGAACCATTGACAGTCATATCAAACGACTACGAAAAAAAATGCGGATGGTGGATAAAGATTTTAATTCTATTGAGACCCTCTATGGCATTGGCTATCGTTTTAATGTAGAATAATTATGATAGAGTGCTTTGATCAAAATTTTCTTATCCGTTTTTTTGGTTTAGGGGCCTATTTTGTGGTGTCATTATGAAAGAACAGATCAAGCGTAATGAAAAGTCAGCTGGCGATTATAGTTTTATCAGTCCACGAATTAGCTTGGTCAACCATCAGGACTGGGCTTGGACTTTTGCAAACAAAACGTTGATGTGCGCTTTGGTATTATTTGGGGGGCAAGTATCTCAGATCTGGACGCGATGGCTACTTTCAAATTGTGGGCTATGTGGTCTGGCCTTAGCCTACCGATGCAACGCGGTATGATTTATGATCCGTGGAGAAACTATAACGACAACTCTGTTGAGGTGTTGCTGCATGCTACGGCTGTGGCTGTTGATGGACATGGTCTGTTGATTTTGGGTCCCTCTGGGTCTGGCAAGTCATACTTGGCAATTGAGATGCTAGCGCTGGGCGCTGATCTAATTTCTGATGATAGGGTCTGGCTTCGGAGTGGTGGGACTGAGATAATATTGTATACAGCTGAGCCGGTTATGGGCCGAATTGAGGCTAGAGGGCTGGGACTTCTGTCATGCCCGATGCAGACCTGCGTACCTCTGAAGTATTGCCTGGATCTATCGTTAATTAGTGAAGCACGCTTGCCTTTCGCTCAAGAAGTCACAAAGTTAGGACATAGAATATTAGTGCTCCCCGGCAGGCCAATAGTGCCGCAGGCGGCGGCGCTTATGCTCTTGGTTAAGAATGGATTTGCAGCCTATGACTAATACTATGGAGATTATGCATGTCGTGCTAGTGACTGGGCCCTCTGGAGCTGGAAGAACAACGGCCATTAATGCTCTGGAAGATGTAGGCTTTGAGGCTATTGATAATATGCCGCTTACTCTGGCCCCACGATTGTTGGAAGGCCCAGGCTTAAACCGTCCGTTGGCTCTCGGGCTTGATACTCGTAACCGAGATTTTTCCGCTAACCAAATGATTGAGACTATCCAAATATTTGCCGCAAGTAATATGATTACTCTAGAAGTCTTATATCTGGATTGCTCGGTCGATGTTTTGATATGTAGGTTTTCAGAAACTCGCCGTCGGCATCATCTCTCCCCAGATGGGGCAGCGCTTGCTGGAATCCAATTAGATCTCGACTTGATGCAGCCTGCGCGTGCACGCGCAGATATTTTGATTGATACTACGAGCCTGTCGCCTAATGACTTACGCAAAGAAGTTAGTCGATATTTTGCGCCAGACCAAGACAAGGCCATGGCTATTTCAGTACAATCATTTTCTTATAAGCGTGGCACACCGCGTGGCATCGATATGATGTTTGATTGCCGATTTTTACGTAATCCATATTGGGATAAAGATCTACGTTCTGAAAATGGCCTCAACGCAGCGGTACAGGCATATGTTGCAGAAGATAAAAACTTTAAGCCATTTCGAATGCAGGTTTTGGATTTAGCTGATTTAGTCATTCCCGCACATATGGCCGAGGGTCGTTCGCACCTTACAATTGGGTTTGGCTGTACTGGCGGAAAACACCGTTCGGTGACTATGGTGGAAATGCTGCGGAAGGATTTGCAATTGCGTGGTTGGCATGTGACTACTAGGCATAGAGAAATAGTTGAAAACACTACGCATAAAAGCACTGTAGTATCTAAGGTTTTGGATAGTTGATTGGCATCGTAATCGTAGCACACGGGGGGCTGGCCACTGAATATAAGGCCGCTGTGGAGCATGTTGTTGGTGCTCAGCTGGGTATCGCTGCAGTTACTATTCGAGCAGATTGCGATCGTGATAAGAAACGCGATGAAATATGCCAAGCTACCGATAGTGTTGATTGTGGTGATGGTGTTGTGATTGTGACGGATATGTTCGGAGGCTCACCCTGTAACCTGTCATTATCTGCATGTAATTGTTCTAACCGTCGTGTGCTCTATGGAGCCAACTTGCCTTTGCTAGTCAAGTTGGCCAAATGCCGTGAGATGCCGGTTCCGGAGGCGATTGCAAAGGCAATTGATGCTGGACGAAAATACATGGATTGCCTTCCAGAAACCACATAAGGTTCGTGTAATTGTTGCAAACGTTAAGTATCATAAACGAAAAAGGCCTGCATGCACGGGCTTCTGCAAAGTTTGTAGAGACTGTTGAACAATTTGATGCGAGGGCAATTGTGCGAAAGGATGGCCTTTCGGCGGAGGGTGATAGCATTATGGGTCTGCTGATGTTGGCAGCGTCTAAGGGGTCGTCAGTCGAAGTTGAAACGAGTGGCGCCGAGCTGGAGGGTTTAGCGCTG
Organism: Planktomarina sp.; assembly: GCA_031920365.1. Classification (GTDB taxonomy): domain Bacteria; phylum Pseudomonadota; class Alphaproteobacteria; order Rhodobacterales; family Rhodobacteraceae; genus Planktomarina. Next base: position 3,686 of record JAVLEV010000173.1, read on the forward strand.
GCATTATTTGCCTTGGTTGCTGATCGGTTTGGCGAGGCAGCATAGTGCCAGTCTACTGGTACCCAGATCGTATGTTAGTAAATAATCTGGTTGAGGAAATAATAAAGGCCCACCAGATTATGGCCGGCCTTTACTTTAGAGACTAATTTGTAAGTGGCTATACCAGTTTTTCGGTTAATTGTGGAACAATATCAAATAGGTCACCGACCAGGCCAAAGTCAGCTACTTGGAAAATGGGTGCTTCTTCGTCCTTATTGATAGCGACTATCACTTTGGAGTCTTTCATGCCTGCTAAATGCTGGATAGCGCCAGAAATACCGACTGCAACATAAAGATCTGGGGCCACCACTTTACCTGTTTGACCTACTTGCCAATCATTTGGTGCGTACCCTGAATCGACCGCCGCGCGCGAGGCGCCAACAGCCGCACCCAATTTGTCTGCTAGGGCCTCAATAATTTTAAACTCATCCTGTGATCCCACTCCTCGGCCACCCGAGACGACGATGCCGGCTGATGTCAATTCTGGACGATCGCTCGGTGCTGTTTTATCTTCTACCCAAACTGATAGTCCGGGGTTCGCCACAGGATCAATTGTTGTCACGAGGGCAGACCCACCAAAACTGGTGGCATCAAACGTAGATGTTCGAATGGTTGCAACTTTAATAGTATCCACAGATTTCACAGTTTGAATTGCGTTGCCCGCATAGATTGGGCGTTCAAATGTGTCCGCATCCACAACCGCTGTGACTTCAGAAATGACCATTACGTCTAAAAGCGCTGCCACGCGGGGCATAATGTTCTTGGAGGCTGAGGTGGAAGGGGCCAAGATGTGGGTATAGGGGCTGGCCAGTGAAACGATTAGGGCGGCTACTGGTTCAGCGAGATCATGGCCATATGCTTCGTCTTCAGCGCATAATA
>JAVLEV010000174.1:0-4580 GCA_031920365.1 Planktomarina sp.
TTTACATTTTTCTTTGTCTGGAGGCACATGCGAGTGAACCTCTCCCTATTGGGGCGTTATTACCCAGCCGTGTAGGAGGCGGGTTTTACCCCGCCAACTGTTTAGAAGTTATCTTCGAGTTTTTTTGCCAAGTCTTCTATATTATCAGGTGGCCAATCCTCTACGTCCATACCCAAATGAAGCCCCATGCCAGAAAGAACTTCTTTAATTTCATTCAAGGATTTCCGGCCAAAGTTCGGTGTCCGAAGCATTTCAGCTTCAGTTTTTTGGATTAAATCACCAATATAAACTATATTATCGTTTTTCAGACAATTTGCCGAACGTACAGAAAGCTCCAACTCGTCTACTTTCTTCAGTAGCAGTGGGTTGAATTCTAAACCGTCATCTTCCGATGCAGCATTGGCACTTTCTGGCTCTTCAAAATTCACAAAGATTGATAATTGATCCTGTAAAATTCGGGCTGCATAGGCTAACGCATCGTCTGGTGTCAGAGATCCATCAGTTTCAATCTTCAAGGTCAGCTTATCATAATCTAAAACCTGGCCTTCACGGGTCGGCTGAACGTCATAGCTCACTTTTTTTACTGGGGAATAAATAGCATCGATTGGTATCAACCCAATCGGCGCATCTTCTGGCCGGTTCTTGTCTGCGGCAACATAACCTTTGCCGGTATTAACAGTGAGCTCCATAAATAAGTCAGCACCTTCATCCAAATGGCAAAGGATGTGTTCTTTATTAAGTACTTCAATCCCAGCGGACTCGACAATATTACCAGCTGTCACAACGCCAGGGCCTTTGGCTTGAACTGTTAGGCGCTTGGTGCCTTCCACTTCCATACGTATTGCGACACCTTTTAGATTTAACACGATGTCGGTCACATCCTCACGAACACCAGCTACGCTCGAAAATTCATGTAATACGTTATCAATTTGTACACTGGCAATCGCAGCACCTTGAAGCGACGACATCAGGACGCGACGCAACGCGTTCCCTAATGTGAGGCCAAAGCCTCGCTCTAGTGGTTCGGCGATCAATGTAGCTTGTCGGCTAGGATCGTTTCCTGCCTTAACTTCCAACTGCATAGGTTTTATCAGCTCTGCCCAGTTCTTATGGATCATGCGGTCCTCCATTCTTGTCTTTGCTCCATGTCCCTAAAAACAAAGACGCTCGAGGGAAAAAATAGTCATTAGTACGCACACACAAAACCTGTTCGTACTAAAATAATAAAATTTATACCCGGCGGCGCTTTGGTGGGCGACAGCCGTTGTGTGCCATTGGCGTGACATCACGGATAGATGTGATGTTTAAACCCATTGCAGCTAAAGCGCGCAGAGCGCTCTCACGACCCGAACCTGGGCCTTGAACCTCAACTTCCAAAGTTTTTACACCATGATCTTGGGCTTTTTTACCTGCATCTTCAGCAGCCATTTGAGCTGCGTAAGGAGTCGACTTTCGCGAGCCCTTAAAACCGCAGGTACCAGAGGAAGACCATGCGATCGCATTTCCCTGTACGTCAGATATCAGGATTTTTGTATTGTTAAACGAGCTGTTCACATGCGCCACACCAGCTGCAATATTCTTCCGCTCTTTGCGCTTAGGCGCTTTTTTATCACGTGCCATTTATTTGCCCCTACTTCTTCTTGCCAGCGATTGCTTTCGCTGGGCCTTTGCGCGTGCGCGCATTGGTGTGCGTACGCTGACCACGTACAGGCAGGTTGCGACGGTGACGCAGGCCACGATAGCAACCTTGGTCCATCAGACGCTTAATGTTCATTTGAACTTCTCGACGCAAGTCTCCTTCGACTTTGTATGTAGCGTCAATATGCTCCCGAATGGCGATGACTTCTGCATCGCTCAGCTCATTCATACGACGGGTTTCGTCGATATTTGCGCTTACGCAGATTTCTTTAGCCGAAGTGAGGCCAATACCAGTAATATAAGTTAGGGCGATCGGGACCCGTTTGTGGGTCGGGATGTTTACGCCGGCAATACGGGCCAATGCATATTCCTTTTCAACTGCGGTTCCGTAAAACCGGAACCTTTTTTCACAGATACAGGCCCGGGGCAAAAGCCGTCGAGCCTGCTAATGAGGTAGTCAGAGCCATAGGCACTGCTCCTAATGATTCTCATGTAAGAGATAAGCTGGACTATGAGGGTTTCCTCAGAACGTCAAGAGCTTAACCTATGGCTTCCAAAATAGAAGACTGAACATGATCAATTTCCGCCAACCCATTTATAGAGGTTAGCATTTCCTTGGCGTAGTAATAGCCGATCAGAGGGGACGTTTCCTTGTAATATGCCATCAACCGGGTTTTCAGGCTACCTTCATTATCATCAGTACGGCGTCTAAAGTCAGATCCATCACATTTTGGGCAAACGCCATTAGCGGGGATAGGCTTAGAAATATCGTTATATCCTTCGCCACAAGAGCCGCACGTGGAGCGCGCCGTAATGCGGTCGACTAGGGCCTGATCGTCTACTTGCATCTCTATCACATGGTCCAAAGACGCCCCTTTTGAAGTCAAAAGACTGCCCAAAGCATCCGCTTGAGCCAATGTGCGTGGAAAGCCATCAAAGATAAAACCGCCAAGAGCCTCTCCATCAAGTTTCTCTGCAATCAAATCAATCACAATCTCGTCTGTAACCAGCTCGCCAGCCTCCATTACAGCAGCAACCCTGTTGCCCATCTCCGTTCCCGAGGTTTTAGCTGCGCGTAACATATCTCCTGTAGACAATTGCACCATGCCAAGGCCTTCAACCAGAAACTTAGCCTGTGTGCCTTTACCGGCGCCCGGTGGGCCGAGCAGGATAATATTCATCGACGTGTTACTCCACCTTTATTTCCGCGACGTTTACCACGTAACTGTGATTTTTCAAGCAACCCTTCATATTGATGTGCTAGTAAGTGCGATTGAACTTGCTGGATAGTATCCATTCCCACCGACACAATGATCAAGATTGAGGTACCCCCAAAATAAGCAGTAATCGCAAACTGACTGCGCAGAATTTCTGGAACTAGACATACAAGAGCAAGATAACCCGAGCCAAGAACTAGAAGGCGAGTGACAACATAGTCCAGGTATTCTGCTGTCTTTGCACCAGGCCTAATCCCCGGCACAAATCCATTTTGGTTTTTGAGATTATCAGCCACTTCATCAGTCTTAAAAGCAACTTCACGTGTATAAAAGTATGTAAAGAAAACGATCATAGCAGTAAAGAATGCCAAATAAGCGGGTTGGCCGGGACCAAAATATGCTAGGACCGTCGACATTACTGGGCCAGATTGTCCACCCGAAAATGTTGCTAAAGTTGTTGGTAACAGCAAAAGGGCCGATGCAAAAATTGCTGGAATAACACCGGCCGGATTTACCTTGATTGGTAAATGACTTGAGCCACCATCATAAGTTTTCATTCCTACTTGGCGGCGGGGATATTGAATATGAATTTTGCGCAGGCTGCGCTCCATAAATACAACAAACCCTAACGTGACAATCAGCATTGCAATAACGCCAAGCATGGTGCCCGTCCCAATCGCACCAGAACGGCCTTGAGTAAAGAACTGCCCAAAAGCAGCCGGTAACTCAGCTATGATGCCCACAAAGATAATCAGAGAAATACCATTACCGATGCCACGCGCAGTAATTTGCTCACCCAGCCACATCAAAAACATCGTCCCACCTACCAAGGTTATCACGCAGGCCGCAATAAAAAAGAAACCTGGTTCGGATGCTAAATCACCCGCCTGCAAGCTTGCCGCCAGACCGTAAGCTTGAAAAGTTGCCAACAATACCGTGCCATAGCGGGTGTATTGGTTGATCTTTTTGCGGCCAAGCTCACCTTCTTTCTTGAGTTGCTTCAGCGGCTCCCACATAGCACCTAAAAGTTGAACAATAATCGAAGCTGAAATGTAAGGCATAATACCAAGTGCAAAAATACCCATGCGTGCCAAAGCGCCACCAGTAAACATCGATAATACACCACCAATCCCTGAGGCAGCTTGATCCATAAACTGTTGCAAGGCCACTGCATCAATACCAGGTACGGGGATATATGTGCCAATCCTATACACAATTAAAAGACCCACACTAAAGAAGATACGCTGACGCAATTCAGTAGCCTTACCCAAGGTACCCCAGCTTAAATTTGCGGCCATTTGTTCAGCGGCAGATGCCATTTTCGAAACTCCTTAAAACAACAGCACCGCCACTGAGGGTTCCCCCATGGCGGCGCTTTGAACCTAAAATGTGTGTAAGCCGCTTGTTAGCCGCTCGCAACCGCCTATTCTGTTGAAGAAACAGATGGCAACAATGTAAGAGAGCCCCCAGCCGATTCAACAGCTGCTTTTGCTGTGGCAGACGCACCCGTTACTGTTATTTTAGTTTTGGCTGTGAATTTACCCTTTGCCAGGATCCGTACGCCATCGAGCTTACGACGCACCAAACCAGATGCAATTAGGCTATCTTCCGTAATATCACCTGACAGCTTGCCGTCATCAATAAATTTTTGAATCAGACCTAAATTTACCACGGAAAATTCTTTGCGGTTAGGTTTGGTGAAACCACGCTTTGGTAAACGTTGGT
>JAVLEV010000175.1:0-4574 GCA_031920365.1 Planktomarina sp.
CTTCAACCTCACCAGGCTTCAATTCACGTAGCTGAAAAGGGCCATAAGAAATTCTAATCAGACGATTCACAGTGAAGCCTAAAAACTCCATTGCTCGCCGTATTTCACGGTTTTTTCCTTCTTTTAAGCCGATTGTGAGCCAAAGGTTTGCGCCCGTTTTACGGTCAAGTTGGACAGTCATAGGTTGAAAGTGTTCGCCTTCGACTGTTATCCCTTTGGTCAGCGGTTCAAAAGCGCCCTCCTGTGGATAGCCTTTGATCCGAACCCTGTAACGGCGGGTCCAGCCAGTACTTGGTAACTCAAGCGTTCGTTTTAAGCCGCCATCATTGGTTAATAGTAGCAGCCCTTCAGAGCTCATATCTAAACGGCCGACAGACATAACTCGAGGTAACGTTTCTGGAAGGCTGTCAAATACAGTCTGCCTTCCTTTTTCGTCTCGTGCACTCGTAACCAAGCCGATAGGCTTGTGATATAACCACAATCGTGGCTCGTCAGGAGCCTCAATAGGCTCACCGTCAAATTCAATTTTATCGTTTGCCTGAACATTTAATGCTGGGCTGAAAATCTTCTTTCCGTTTACTTTTATGCGTCCCGCCTCAATCAGTTTCTCGGAGTCTCGCCTACTTGCCACGCCTGCGCGTGACAAAACTTTGGCGATCCGATCGCCCTTTGGTGTTTCATCTGCCATGCGCAGGGCTTAGACTGTGTTCAATGTAAAGCCAAGCGGGGATAAATGCGTTTCACAAGTCAAATGGACTTAGCCTTGGAGGAGGCGCAAAAAGCCGCTGTCGCTGGAGAAATCCCGGTGGGTGCTGTAGTTGTGGACTCGCGAGGTAGGGTTTTGGCCTCATCAGGCAACCGCACTCGCCGTGATTGTGACCCAACGGCCCATGCTGAAATCTTGGTGATACGGCAGGCCGCTGCGGCTTTGGGGCAAGAGCGTTTGCTGGGATGTACGATTTATGTAACCCTCGAGCCCTGTGCTATGTGCGCAGGGGCTTTAGCTCATTCGCGGGTGGAAAGAGTGATCTATGGTGCATCTGATCCAAAGTCAGGAGGCACAGATCATGGCGCTCGGGTATTTACGCATCCTCAAAGTCATCATAAGCCTGAAGTGGTTGGCGGTATTTCGGAACGGGCTTGCACTTTGCTGCTTGTCGATTTTTTTGCACAATATCGGGCCAAACACTAGGCTAAATGCTGGAACCCTTGGCAACCTGCAAATCCCAAGTTACTAAGCGTCGAAAACAACTGCAGCAGTGAAGGATCACTTATGTCGATTGACACTATAACCGCCGCCCGTATTGCTAAACTTGCACGGATTAAAGTGGATGAAGCGGATCTGTCTGCGTTAGCGCAGGAATTTACCAATATTTTGGGTTTTATTGATCAGTTAAATGAGGTCGATGTTGAAGGTGTAGAACCGATGGTTTCGGTAACTCCTCAGCATCTATTGCGCCGTGAAGATATCGTTAATGATGGCAATCAACAGGCAGCTGTCTTAGCCAATGCGCCAGATGCGCGCGAAGGATTTTTTGCCGTACCAATGGTGGTTGAATAATGTCTGATTTGATGAAACTAACGTTAGCCGAAGCCCGTGATGCGTTGCGAGCGGGTCAAACCACTGCAGTTGAATTAACCGAAGCATCTTTATCTGCTATCGCAGCTTCAAAGCCCTTGAATGCGTTTGTGCATGATACATCCGATATTGCACTGACCCAAGCCGCTGCTGCGGATTTACGCCTAAAGGTTGGTGACGCACCGGACATGTGTGGCCTGCCTATCGGCATAAAAGATTTATTCTGCACCAAAGGCGTGCCAACCCAAGCAGCTAGCGCAATTTTAAAAGGGTTTATACCTGAGTATGAATCCACTGTTTCACAAAAGCTATTTGATGCTGGCGCAGTTATGGTTGGCAAGTTGAACATGGACGAATTTGCTATGGGCTCGTCCAACGAGACATCAACCTATGGCAATGCTGTGAACCCCTGGAAGGTGGACGATCGTGAATTGACCCCTGGGGGATCCTCAGGTGGATCTGCGGCAGCAGTTGCGGCTGAAACTTGCCTTGCTGCCACAGGCACAGATACGGGCGGTTCTATCCGGCAGCCGGCAGCCTTTACTGGCATCACTGGCATCAAGCCAACGTACGGACGCTGTTCGCGATGGGGCATCGTAGCCTTTGCTTCATCACTGGATCAAGCGGGTCCAATTACCAAAGACGTCCGAGATGCATCCATTATGTTGGAAGCCATGTGTGGATTTGACATTAAAGACAGTACATCGATGAACTTGCCTGTCCCAAATTTTGAAGCGGCGTTGACAGGCGATATTCGTGGTAAGACTATCGGTATCCCAAAGGAATATAGGGTTGAAGGCATGCCCGATGCGCTAGAAACTCTGTGGTCTGAAGGTACAGCCATGCTGCGTGATGCGGGTGCCATAGTTAAGGATATCAGCTTGCCACATACTAAATATGCATTGCCGGCATATTATGTGATTGCGCCTGCAGAGGCTTCGTCCAACTTAGCTCGCTATGATGGTGTACGGTTTGGGCATCGTGCTAAGCTTGAAGCTGGTGATGGCATCACTGAGATGTATGAAAAGACTCGTGCTGAGGGCTTTGGGGCGGAAGTTCAGCGCCGGGTTATGGTGGGTACATACGTGCTTTCGGCAGGTTTTTATGACGCATATTATAATCGTGCGCGTCGGGTACGAGCTTTGATCAAGAAAGATTTTGATGTTGTGTTTGCCGCAGGCATTGATGCTATATTGACCCCGTCGACCCCATCATCTGCTTTTGGACTAGGCGAGATGTCTGATGTTGATCCGTTACAAATGTATTTGTTTGATGTGTTCACAGTAACTGTAAATCTAGCCGGGCTACCGGGCATATCTGTACCAGCAGGCCTCGACCCAAAAGGGTTGCCTTTGGGATTGCAATTGATTGGTAAACCCTGGGAAGAGGGTGATCTACTTAACACTGCCTTTGCGTTGGAAAAAGCATTGGGTTTTAACGCTAAGCCTAATCAATGGTGGCTGTAACGCTGGACTATAGTTTCAAATTATAGTTTGCTAATAGTATATATAAAATAATGGCATTTACCTAAGGTATGGTGATATTGTGATACGGAGTGTCCTAAACGGGGAAGTTGATGAAGTATTTTTCGATGATTGCTTTGGCGCTGATATTGTGTGGCTGTGAGGCTTCTACACCCACTGATGTGGGTTTCTCGGATAATATCAATTTGACAGATAAAGAGATCCTAGTTGGTACGATTGAGACGAAGCAACTCGGAGGTCGAACCCAGACTACAAGCGAAACAATTTCTAATGAACAAGATTTTGAGGCGGTAGCCAACGAGCAAACGGTTGAAAGTGACGCAGAGCGCATTGCTGCTAATCGTGCAAAATACATAGTGATAGATGTGCGAGCGTTACCGCAGCGAACTGATAGTCTGCCGAACGTTGTTGAATATGGGATCCAGACTAACAATCCGGTAGGTGTTCAGCTTTACAAACGGTTTGGAACGGCCGCTAAAACATTTAGCTTTGGTGGCTGTGGGAAGTTTAGCTCAAGTGACTCGGCTCAACAGGCTTTTTTGTTACGCGGTGGGCCCAAACTTGATGCTTTAGGGATTGACCCGGACGGCGATGGCTTCGCATGCAATTGGGATCCAAGGCCCTTTCGTGTGGCGGTACAAAACTGACCCATATTTCTATAGATCGGCGTCCGTCGCCAAATTTTGGTCCACGCCGTGTGGTTTCAGCGCCCAGTTTGATTGTGCTGCATTATACGGCCATGCCAAGCGCTGAAGCCGCATTAGAGCGGTTGTGTGACCCTCTTCATGAGGTATCAGCGCACTACCTAATAGATCAGCAGGGTAAAGTAATACAACTTATTGCAGAGGCGCAGCGGGCATGGCATGCCGGTGCTGGTTATTGGGGTGGTTGTAGCGATATCAACTCAGCCTCAATTGGAGTGGAGCTTTGTAATGCAGGTAATCACGGATTTCCGATGCAGCAGATAGAAGCTCTGAAAACTTTAATAACTGATGTAAAGCAGCGCTGGGCCATTTCTGCTGCTAATATAATTGGGCATTCTGATATGGCCCCTGACCGTAAGAAAGATCCTGGGCGGTTATTCAACTGGCAGTGCTTGGCTGCGGATGGCTTGGCTGTATTTCGCGGGCAGCCTCATGTACTCACCTTACCATTCTTGGAAGCAGCCCGTAAGTTTGGGTATTTCATACCAGCTTCTGGGTTTGCTGTTGACGTGGATCAGGCCGTAATATTAGAAGCCTTCCGCCAAAGGTTTCGCCCTAAAGCTTTTGGCCCGCTGGATGACGACGACATTCAAATTCTATCTGATCTGGCACAAAGCTATCCCGCTACCGTGGAGCCTTGACCAAAGGGTAATTGCCGCCTAACAGCAAACCTGCGCGGGGGGCTGGGCAATCGCGAGGGTTAGCTCTCGAGGAAAGTCCGGACTCCCTGAAACAACGGTGCCGGGTAACGTCCGGCGGGGGCAACCCCAGGGAAAGCGCCACAGAGAAGAGACAGCCTTGCATGCA
>JAVLEV010000176.1:0-4567 GCA_031920365.1 Planktomarina sp.
GCTTCAAAGGCTTTTGGTTTACCACCCAGAAAGAAAGCTGCATCACCAACACCAAGACCCAATTGCTTGCGAATGGCTTCGGTGCGTTCGGGACCTATGTTTTTGGCTAATGGCCCTGCGGCTTCCATGCCCTCACCTTGATCACGCCAAAAGATATAGCCCATGCCGGGCAGACCTTCTTTTTGTGCAAATGCGTTCATTCGATCACAAAATTTGCGGCTGCCACCGGTTGGCGCTGGAATAGCGCGAATTTCAGTGCCATCTTGTGTTAAAAGTGAGGCAAAAATTGCAAAACCAGAATCTCGAAAATGATCTGAGACAATTTCCATTTTAATAGGGTTGCGTAGATCTGGTTTGTCGCTGCCATACCAAAGAGCAGAATCACGGTAGCTAATTTGTTCCCAGGTCTCATCAACCTTGCGGCCACCACCAAATTCTTCAAAAATACCCACCAAAACAGGTTGTATCGTGTCAAAAATGTCCTGCTGTTCCACAAAGGACATTTCTAAGTCCAGCTGGTAGAAATCTGTTGGTGACCTGTCAGCCCTTGGATCTTCATCCCGGAAACATGGCGCGATCTGGAAGTATTTGTCATAGCCCGAAACCATGATGAGCTGTTTAAACTGCTGTGGTGCCTGCGGCAGAGCATAAAACCGACCTGGGTGCAGGCGCGACGGGACCAAAAAGTCACGTGCGCCCTCTGGGCTAGAAGCTGTGATTATCGGTGTTTGAAACTCACGAAAATCTTTAGCCCACATGCGTTTGCGCATTGACGCCACCACATCAGAGCGCATTTTCATGTTATTTTGTAGCTTTTCTCGACGCAGATCAAGGTAACGATATTTCAACCTGGTTTCTTCGGGATATTCCTGATCGCCAAACACCATGAGCGGCAGCTCTTCGGAGGCGCCCAAGACTTCTAAGTCACGGATAAACACTTCAATTTCACCGGTTGGGATTTTTGGGTTTACCAGTGCTGCATCCCGAGCTTTGACTGTACCATCAATTCTAATACACCATTCACTGCGAAGCTTTTCTACATCCTTAAAAACAGGGCTATCGGGATCACATAAGACTTGAGTGATCCCGTAATGATCACGCAAATCTATAAACAGCAGACCACCATGATCGCGGACCCGATGCACCCACCCAGAAAGGCGGACGGTATTGCCAACATTATCTTTGTTGAGATCAGTACAAGTGTGGCTGCGGTAAGCGTGCATGGTCAGGCTCCTTTAAGCGATCGGGCTGATACATCCCGACAAGGGCGTAAAGTCAAGCTAATCTGCTATTTTCAGCCCATTCCAATGTTAAAAACTAATGCGTATAGCGCGAATTTGTACTGAATTGCACATCGTTAGCCGTTTGGCCCGAAGCTTCAGATAAAACTATTTATAATGTCCTCAAATAAAAATGACAAAACAGCCTGTCACTAAGCATGCCATCTCACTATTAAAGGTATCAAAAAAATATAAATTATCGGCCTATAAATTAGTTAGCACTTCAGGGTAAAACCAAGTCACCACGGCTACCGCCTCGAGACTAAAACCCACCTAAAATTGACATTTTTACAGTGAAATTTGCGTTATATGGCTAAGAATGCCCCTTGCACCCCAGACCTCTTTGCCTGTAAAGTAGGACAGTTTGCGCGCTGTCGATGAAGGACACTTTCATGCCGAAGAGAACTGACATTAATTCCATCATGATTATTGGAGCAGGGCCTATAATTATTGGACAAGCCTGTGAGTTTGACTATTCAGGAGCACAAGCCTGCAAAGCGCTGCGTGAAGAGGGATACCGAGTTATATTGGTAAACTCAAATCCAGCCACCATCATGACTGATCCTGATATGGCTGATGCCACATACATCGAACCAATCACACCAGAGACTGTGGCTAAAATTATTGAAATAGAACGTCCAGATGCACTGCTGCCCACGATGGGCGGCCAAACCGGTTTGAACACATCCCTTACCTTAGAAAAAATGGGAGTGTTGAAAAAGTTTGGTGTAGAAATGATCGGCGCAAAACGCCCCGCTATTGAAATGGCAGAAGATCGCAAACTCTTTCGCGAAGCCATGGACAGGCTCGGGTTAGAAAACCCACGTGCTGCTATCGCAGAGACTATGGAAGAATGTATGGTAGCACTCGATGATATTGGCCTGCCTGCAATAATTCGTCCTGCCTATACTCTAGGGGGAACCGGCGGCGGCGTTGCTTACAATCGTGAAGATTTTGAACATTTCTGTAAAACAGGCCTAGATGCATCACCAGTTAGCCAGATCCTAATTGATGAAAGTCTTCTTGGTTGGAAAGAATTCGAGATGGAAGTAGTTCGCGACAGCGCAGACAACGCCATCATCGTTTGCTCCATCGAGAATATTGATCCTATGGGCGTGCACACTGGCGACAGTATAACAGTGGCGCCTACTCTGACACTGACCGACAAAGAATACCAAATCATGCGGAATGCTAGCATTGCTGTACTGCGAGAAATCGGTGTTGAAACAGGGGGATCCAACGTGCAATGGGCCGTGAACCCTGAAGATGGCCGCATGGTTGTCATCGAGATGAACCCAAGGGTGTCTCGCTCTTCGGCTTTGGCATCTAAAGCAACAGGCTTTCCAATTGCTAAAATTGCGGCAAAACTAGCCATAGGCTATACCCTTGATGAGCTGGACAATGACATAACCAAAGTCACTCCCGCTAGCTTTGAGCCTTCGATTGACTATGTCGTGACAAAAATTCCACGCTTTGCTTTTGAAAAATTTCCAGGTTCTCCAGCAGTGCTGTCCACTGCAATGAAGTCTGTTGGCGAAGTAATGGCTATCGGCCGTAGCTTCCACGAATCAGTGCAAAAAGCGTTGGCATCTATGGAAACAGGTCTCACTGGTTTTGATGAAGTCGACATCGATGGCATGCCATCTGAGGATCAAATGATCCTACGGGATGGTATTTTTATTGGCCGGACACCTGATATTCAAACCGTAATAGATAAGGCTCTCACCCGGGAACTTGCCATTCAATCACCTGACCGTATGCGCGTAACTGGCCATGCGATGCGATTTGGATTTTCAAATGATGAAATTCACGAAATTACCCGCTTTGATCCATGGTTCTTGGCCAGTATCCGGGAAATTATTGAGGCAGAAACTATTATTAGGGCAAAAGGGCTTCCTGAAGACGAGTTAGGAATTCGCCGCCTTAAAATGATGGGATTTTCCGATGGGCGCTTAGCGATTTTGACGGGCCGTACAGAAGACGATATAAGAAACATCCGCAAAAACCTCGGGGTTGTGGCTGTATTCAAACGCATCGATACCTGTGCAGCAGAATTTGAAGCGCAAACTCCTTATATGTATTCCACCTATGAAGCTCCTGCGATGGGCTTTAGTGAATGTGAAGCCCGACCTTCTGATCGTAAGAAAGTAGTTATTTTAGGGGGCGGCCCAAACCGGATCGGCCAAGGCATCGAATTTGATTATTGCTGCTGCCACGCCTGCTATTCATTGACCGAGCAAGGCTATGAAACCATCATGATCAACTGTAACCCCGAAACGGTGAGTACTGATTATGACACTTCCGATCGTCTTTACTTTGAGCCTTTGACCTATGAGCACGTAATGGAAATTCTACGCGTTGAACAAGAAAATGGCACCCTACATGGGGTGATTGTACAGTTTGGTGGTCAAACTCCACTGAAATTGGCAAATGCGCTCGAAGAAGCCGGTATTCCTATCCTTGGCACTACTCCAGATGCGATTGACTTGGCCGAGGACAGAGAGCGCTTCCAAGAGTTAGTCACTAAGCTAGGCCTAAAACAGCCACACAACGGCATTGCACACTCCGATGCGGAAGCCTTGGAAATTGCTTCTGGGATTGGCTTTCCGCTAGTAATACGCCCTTCGTATGTTTTGGGTGGACGCGCCATGGAGATTGTCCGCGATCAAGCTAATCTTGAGCGATATATTTCTGAGGCAGTGGTTGTGTCTGGCGACAGCCCAGTATTGCTTGATAGCTACTTGTCAGGGGCTATTGAAATTGATGTGGATGCAATCTGTGACGGGACTTTGGTACACGTGGCTGGTATTATGCAACATATTGAAGAAGCCGGCGTCCATTCTGGCGATAGCGCCTGCTCCTTACCGCCTTACTCTTTACCACAAGACATCATCGTTGAATTAAAACGTCAAACTGAGGCATTAGCCCTGGCATTAAATGTTGTTGGCCTTATGAACATCCAATTTGCTGTCAAAGATGGCGACATTTACCTGATCGAAGTAAACCCCCGCGCCAGCCGAACCGTTCCGTTCGTAGCCAAAGCAGTACGCAGCCCGATTGCAGCAATTGCGGCACGTGTAATGGCTGGGGAACCCTTAAGCAACTTCGACCTGATCGACCCTGCCAGCATCAAGGGGTTTGCAGTAAAAGAGGCAGTGTTGCCTTTTGCACGCTTCCCGGGAGTTGATACGCTTCTAGGACCTGAAATGCGCTCAACAGGTGAAGTCATGGGGTTTGACAGCAAGTTCCACCGTGCATTCTACAAAGCACAGTTGGGCGCAGGTACA
>JAVLEV010000177.1:0-2411 GCA_031920365.1 Planktomarina sp.
GTGCTGCCGTCTAACAAAGTTGCTGTGTAAGTGAGCGTGTCACCAACATCCACATCTTCAAATACATTATTATTGAATACAAAGCTCAGCACACTATCCTCAAAAACACTTTTATCCGTGATCGCATTAGCAACTGTTGGTATGTCATTTACATTGGTAACTGTGGTCATAAACGTGTCGGAAGCTGTAGCGCCAGCAGCGTCAGTAGCTATTACTGTAACTTCAATATCGCCAACTTCGTCGTTACGAGGTGTACCACTGAAGGTTCGCGCTAATCCGTTGAAGGAAAGCCATGACGGCAATGCACTGTTATCTGACAGACTGGCGGTGTAGGTGAGTGTGTCGCCAACATCGATATCAGAAAAAATATCAGTGCCAAACTGAAAAAAGTGAAGATTTTGGTCTTCAGAAATTGTTTGGTCAGGAATTTCGTTTGAGACTATTGGAGCATCATTTGAGTTTATTATAGTGATGTCAAACGTATCAAAAACAGTAGCACCTGCTGCGTCACTTGCTGTGACTATAACTTCAATGTCTCCAAGTGCATCGTTGTCAGGAGTGCCGCTGAACGTTTGTGTTGCGCCATCAAAGGTTAGCCATGCTGGCAATGCAGAGCCGCTTGATAACGTTGAATCGTAAGTAAGTATGTCGTCTAAATCGACGTCTGCGAAGACATTGGTGTTAAATTGAAAAATTACATCGCTGTGCTCAGAAAACGACTGGTCCGCTATCTGGTTTTCAACTGTTGGGCTGCCATTTGTATTGGTTGTTGTTATATTAAATATATCAGAGCCAGTGGCTCCTTGGCCGTCAGTCACAATGACTTTTACTACAATGGTTCCAACTGCATCGTTGTCAGGAGTGCCGCTGAACGTCCGTGTCGCGCCATCAAAGGCCAGCCAAGTTGGTAAAGCACTGCCATCTGATAAAGTGGCTGCATAGCTGATTGTGTTGCTCGGATCATCATCGGAAAAGACATTAGTGTTGAAGCGAAAGCCAAGATTGCTTGCTTCAGCAATCGTTTGGTCAGCGATGGGGTTTGCAACCGTTGGTGGGTCATATGTATCGATAACCGTAATATCAAAAGTATCTGAACCAGAAGCACTTCCCGCGTCGGTGGCTGTAACTATAACTGAAATGGTACCGACATCAGGGTTCGCAGGTGTACCACTGAACGTCCGGGTAATCCCGTCAAAGAATAACCAAGAGGGCAGGGTGTCTCCGCCCAACAATGTGGCAGAATAAGTTAATGTTTCAGCTGAATCGACATCGATAAAAGTGCTTTCATTAAATTGAAAGTTTAGAGGAATATCTTCCGAAACTGTCTGGTTTGAAATCGTATTAACAACAGTAGGTGGATCGTTAACATCAGTCACTAAAATAGTGAAAGTCTTTGAACAAGTTTTGCCACCTTCATCTGTTGATAGTATCGTAACGCCGTAGGATGGCTTAGATTCATAGTCAGGTAGAACAAGTAAAGATAAATCACCGGTAGCTTGGTTAATGCTGAATGATGCATAATCACTGCCGCTCAAGGTTGCTATGCTATAAGTAAAACTACCCGCTGCGCTTTGATCCGTATCTATGGTGCCTAAAGTCCCAACTACCAATGTACCTGTGTCTTCACTGACTGAAGTTGAGCTTAGCGTGATATCTGTCGGGGCTGTATTCGAAGCTGAGGTGTTTACTGCTCCGATAAATTTGAATTCAATAAAACCTGTATTGCCTGACACTTCTGTTGAGGCTGCAGTCTTAACCTGCTGCGCCAAGACGTCAGTTATTGAAAAGATATTTTTTGTTATATTTGATGTCAAATCGGTAACAGTTGCAATCTTCATATTTACGTTTCTAATCGCGGCAGCGGTATCACCTACCAAGGCTGCAAAGGCCAATGTATTAACCCCAGTGACACCCGCGACATCGCTGCTAACTTGTATTTTAATCAGCTCCAGATCGCTAGTATTGGCCAGGTCCAGCGTTCTATCCTCACCGGCCTTTCCTGTCATTACTATTACGACCGCGTTTAACGCAGTAGTAAACGCATCTTCTTGGCTTGCTCCTGAACCTTCAGCAGCTGCCGCAAAGCCGTCCACGACACCCATTATTTGCTGGTTGGCTATTTCGAAAGCCAGAGCATCAGCTGAGTTCGCGTTTGCTGCAAGTGGATTGAAGTTTAGAAGATTAATGTTGGGGTCCAACCCGAGGACCTTGTTTATTTCTGCTATGGTTAATCCTGAATTTTCCATTAAGATTAAGGTAGCCGTCAGGATGATCGGTGTATCTTCCACATCCGTTACTGAAATGGTAAATGTCTTTGAGAAGGTTTTGCCACCCTCATCTGCCGAGAGGACGGTGACGGTATAGGATGACTTGGTTTCAAAGTCAGGTAAATCTAGTAACGACAACTCACC
>JAVLEV010000177.1:2511-4509 GCA_031920365.1 Planktomarina sp.
AACACCTAATAATTCATTTGAGACTGCGGTCTTAACTTGATCCATTAAAACGCCGGTGGTTGAAAAAATATTCTTCGTTAAATCTGAAGTCAGATCGGTAACTGCTGCGATTTTAACATTTACGTTCTCAATCGCAGTTGCCGTAGCGTCTGCCATGGCTGTAAAAGCCGCTGCATTGGCGCCACTGACACTAG
This sequence comes from Planktomarina sp., assembly GCA_031920365.1. GTDB lineage: Bacteria > Pseudomonadota > Alphaproteobacteria > Rhodobacterales > Rhodobacteraceae > Planktomarina. The sequence goes on from JAVLEV010000177.1 coordinate 2,706, forward strand.
CAACATCGTCGGTAACTTGCGTTTTAATTTCTGCCAAATGTGCTGCATTAGTTAAATCCAGACTTACATTTTCAATGACCTTCTCTTTCATAATTGTGACAACTGAGTCCAAAACAGTTGTAAACGCATTTTGTTGGCTTGCCCCTGAACCCTCTGCTGCTGCCGCAAATGCATTTATAACAACCATAATTTGGTGGTTGGCTATTTCGACCGCAAGCGCATCAGCTGCGTTAACGTTTGCTGCAAAGGCATTAAAATTAAGAATATCAATGTGAGATTGTAAGCCAAGCACCTTGTTGACCTGCGCGGCAGTTAAACCGCTTTCTCCCATCAAGGTTGTAGTGGGGGTGACAATAGTCGCCCCTGAATAGGCTTTAAAAGTAACCCCTGAAAAGACTGAGCCAGATGACGCATCAATAGTTGTGTCATCGGTGATGGCGACTATCGTATAATTGTTGTTCAAGATTGCGAGCTTAAAGCTACCGTCAGAACCAGTTCGAACAGTTGGACCATTTGGTAAATTAGGATCGTCATAATCGATATAAACAAGTGCGTTGCTTAGAGGGCCTTTTTGAGCGAAGCCGGAAGCAAAATTAACGTTGGAGGATGTACCGCCGCCCCCGCAAGCAGTTACGGCCAATAGACCAAGTGGCGATAAGCTAACTGCTATTTTCCTCTTGGTCATCCGTTAGGCTCCAACTTTTAAATCACTCAGATTAACTTCATGACGCAATCAACATCTGCACTAAACTGGAGTTCGGTGCAGGTTTAAAACCTTTCAATGCAATATTTGTGCCGTATTGGCGCTACATGATAGGAAAGTAACTTGTTCAAACAATATTAAGAAAGCAAAGTGTCTCAGGTCCACATTGGCTTTTAGTGACTACGGCGTCGGCTAGGAAGCCAATTAAGCGAATGGTGTTCTTACTATAAATCCATATAAAAATGTCAAAGAGTTTTATTACCAGCAATATTCACATTTAAAGTATAGTTCTGAAATAGTTTGGTTAGGTCCTCTTCTCTAACAATCATAGTCTCAACCAACTGAATACTTTTATCGATTGTCTGGAACCGGTCTCCCATCTTACTTGAAAAGGCTTTTAATTTCTCATCAATTTCGTGATTGAAAAAACTTTCCACTTGGGGCAACTCAACTTTCTGACTGATTGTCTCCCTGCATTGTTGTATAAGAGTTGTAAATTCATTTGACAGTGTATCGCTGCTTTCACCTAGCATAACATGCAGGCCATCGATGTTTTCCTTTAAGTCTTTAATTAAAGTTTGGTTTTCTTCAAAAATTACTGACTTTAATTCTTTAAACTGGTTTTTATAGTTTGTTGAAGTTTTGTCCAAGTCATCACTAATAGCGCTTATTTTTGTGTTGAAGTCTTCCGCTATATTTACGTTTTTCTTATGTGTTGAGGCGCTTAAATTTGATATTTCACCTGTCAGACACATCACTTCTTCTGATACCAGTTTCCGTACTTCGATGCTTTCATTCAAAACTGAATCACTCGTGGCTAAACTAATGCCTTTAATCTCATTTGCTAAACCCGCGGTGATTAAATCTTGGTATTTTTTTAATTCTTGTACATCGCCTGCACAGTCATCTATTTTTTTATTAAACGTAGTATTAAAACTGCCCTCAAATTCATCTAGTTCTCGCTTTAATGAATTGAAACTGTCAATATTTTGTTTTGTTTGCTCTATAATTTTGTTATCGAATTTTATCTCACAATTGGCCACACTACCGCCAAAGCTTACTCCTTGATCGAGAATTAGAGATTTCATTTTACCAACATCA
>JAVLEV010000178.1:0-4488 GCA_031920365.1 Planktomarina sp.
TCGCTAACTAGGCCGATGGCAGCCAAGCTCACTAAGGCTATTGAAAACGAACTTTCTGAATCTCAATAGATTAGGCTATGGTGCACCATCTTTCTTTGACACTCAAACAGGTTTAGGCCAATTTTATTTTTAATTTAATAATACTAATTCAACCCGTTAGATAGGATTTTGATATTTTTTTGGTATTATTTGGTGGTGTGGGGAAAAAGTACCCTTAGCGCTATGATGCTAAGAAATTAACAGAATGATTTATTAACACATGCTTTTTTAGCTTCTATGTATGGGCGCTTGTCCCAGTTTTTATCACTTACCAGTTGACTAAAACGTGGGGAGCTGAATTTTGGTGAACTCACAAAAATCAAGTAATTTACACAAATTTTTTACTAGATATAAAACTTTATGTGCGAATGGTTCTCAATATCATTGACATTTGCGATTGATTTGCATTACCAGGATTTAAGTAACGATATAGGAGTATCAAATGCTATCCCCAGTCTTTAAATTAATATCTACAGCTGCTATTTTTTCAGTCTTAGCGACTGGAGTTTATGCTAACACCAAAATGAAGGTTGTTACTACTTTTACAGTCCTTGCAGACATGGCGATGAATGTTGCGGGTGATGCAGCAGACGTGGTCTCCATTACGAAGCCTGGAGCTGAAATTCATGGCTATCAGCCAACTCCACAAGATATAGTACGTGCGTCTGATGCTGATCTCATTTTGTGGAATGGCATGAATTTAGAGCTTTGGTTTGAACAGTTTTTCAGCAACATGGAAGACATACCATCAGCGATATTGACGAGTGGAATTGTCCCTATCTCAATCTCAGCAGGCAGCTACGAAGGCCAGCCTAACCCCCACGCTTGGATGGGGCTCAATAATGCGCTGATTTACATAGATAATATTGTCACGGCATTTATTGATCAGGACCCTAAAAACGCAGATGTCTATATGGCGAACGCTAATGCTTATAAAAAGGAGCTGCGCGCAACTATCGAACCGCTCCGTGTAGCTATTGCAAGAATTCCAGAAGATCGTCGTTGGCTGGTTACTTGCGAGGGTGCGTTCAGTTACCTCGCCCGTGATTTTGGTATGAAGGAGCTATACCTTTGGCCAATGAATGCTGATCAGATGGGCACACCACAACAAGTCCGTGCAGTGATTGACGGTGTTAGGGATAATAATATTCCAGTTGTCTTTTGCGAAAGTACAGTTAACACTTCCCCCGCTGAACAGGTGGCGCGTGAAACGGGCGCTGCTTACGGCGGAGTTCTTTATGTAGATAGTCTTAGCGAAGCTGACGGCGAAGTGCCCACGTACCTAGATCTGTTGCGTGTAACCTCCCAAACGGTAGCTACCGGCCTGACATCTGCTTCAAACTAGTCCGCTAACAAGATGAAAATACCCTGCGGCTCCAAGTCCGTAGGGTGTTTCTGTTAAAGCGAAAAAGTTATAACTTAAGGGAAAATAATGGGCAAAGAGCTGACTTCACCGGAATATAGAGGCACCCAGGCTAATGTTGGAATTTCCGCACAGGATGTGACTGTGACTTACCGAAACGGTCATACCGCCCTTTGGAACGCTAACTTTGAATTACCTCGCGGCACGGTTACGGCCCTTGTGGGGGTCAACGGGGCTGGTAAATCAACACTATTCAAAGCGCTCATGGGGTTCGTGCCCGCTGCCAAAGGTACTATTAAAATCCTTGGTTTGGATGTCAAAGAGGCGTTGTCAAAGAACCTTGTCGCGTATGTTCCGCAATCTGAAGAAGTCGACTGGGCCTTTCCAGTTTTGGTCGAAGATGTGGTAATGATGGGCCGCTATGGCCATATGGGGTTTCTGCGTTATCCCAAAAAAGCTGACTATGATGCGGTTGACGAGGCGATGCGCCGCGTAAGCATGCAGGATTTTCGAACTCGCCAAATTGGGGAATTGTCAGGTGGCCAGCGCAAACGTGTTTTCCTTGCGAGGTCATTGGCACAAAATGGGCAAGTCATTCTGCTGGACGAGCCTTTCACCGGCGTGGATGTAAAAACAGAGGAGCAGATCATTGATCTGCTGCGTGAACTTCGTGATGAGGGGCGTGTGATGCTAGTATCGACCCACAACCTTGGCTCAGTTCCTGAGTTTTGTGATCGTGCCGTATTGGTTAAAGGCACAGTGCTCGCCCATGGGCCAACAGAAACCACATTTACACGCGAAAACCTTGAAGATGCGTTTGGCGGCGTGTTGCGGCATTTCACCCTAGGTGGTGACGCATTGCACAATGATGGAGATGCACGGTCGGTCACGATCTTTACTGATGATGAACGCCCACTCGTGCAATACGGCGACAAAACGCAGCGGACAGATCGGAGCACATAATGGACTACCTCCTAGAACCATTCACATACGGTTATATGACTAACGCTATGTGGGTTTCCGCACTTGTTGGCGGTGTATGTGCGTTTCTATCTGCCTATCTCATGCTTAAAGGCTGGTCGTTGATAGGAGACGCATTGTCTCACTCGGTCGTGCCAGGTGTGGCCGGAGCTTACATCCTCGGACTACCGTTTGCTTTGGGGGCATTTATTGCTGGGGGGCTTGCTGCTGGAGCGATGTTGTTTTTATCGGAACGATCGGGATTAAAAGTTGACGTTATTATAGGTTTGATTTTCACATCTTTCTTTGGCCTGGGGCTGTTCATTGTATCGATCAATCCGATGTCTGTATCGATCCAGACTATCACTATGGGAAATATTCTCGCAATCACGCCAGAGGATACGCTTCAATTAGTGATTATTGGCTTTGTTTCACTGGCTATCCTACTTGCAAAATGGAAGGATCTTATGGTTACGTTTTTTGATGAAAACCATGCTCGAACTATTGGGTTGCGTCCCAATTTGCTGAAAGCGATCTTCTTCATCCTGCTGTCCGCATCAGTCGTTGCTGCTATGCAAACCGTGGGTGCTTTTCTGGTGATTGCATTGGTAGTCACACCGGGAGCCACGGCATATTTATTATGCGATCGGTTCCCCCGCTTGATTATAACGTCAGTGGCAATTGGTTCAGTTACTAGCTTTTTTGGAGCCTATATAAGTTACTTTTTAGACGGCGCGACAGGTGGCATCATTGTAACCTTACAAACTGCAATCTTCCTTGTGGCTTTTGTCTTCGCGCCCAAACATGGTTTACTAGCGGCTAAACGGAAAGCAAAAAAAGCGCTAGAGCGCGATCCATTTGACCTTGCAGCGGAGTTTAAATGATGGATTTTGAAACACTTATGCTACCATTTAAGTTCTCCTTCATGCAGAATGCGTTTCTGATCTCTATGATTATAGCGGTGCCAACTGCTTTATTGTCATGCTTTCTAGTAATGAAAGGCTGGGCGTTGATGGGCGACGCAGTAAGCCATGCTGTTCTACCCGGAATTGTCCTAGCCTACATTATTGGCATACCGCTAATTATTGGTGCGTTCGCAGCAGGTATGACCTGTGCGCTGGCGACTGGCTATTTATCAGCAAACAGCCGAGTTAAACAGGATACTGTGATGGGGGTCGTATTTTCTGGCATGTTTGGTCTTGGTATCGTGCTGTATGTATCGGTCGAGACGAGTGCGCACCTGGATCATATTCTGTTCGGCAACATGCTGGGTGTTGAATCACACGAGTTGTGGACCTCAGGGATCATATCGCTTGGCGTTGGTCTAATGCTTGCGTTGAAATGGAAAGACTGGTTGCTCCACAGCTTTGATCCCGCACAGGCGCGCGCATCGGGTCTGTGGGTCAACTGGCTGCACTACGGATTGCTTGCAGCACTGTCGCTGACCATTGTAGCTACACTGTCTGCAGCGGGCCTTATTCTTGCAATTGGTCTGCTGATTGCGCCAGGTGCAATTGCATTTTTGACCGTCCGCAAGTTTTCCACGATGCTATGGGTGTCAGTCATCGTTTGTATGGCATCGATGCTGCTGGGCACCTATGCTAGTTTTTTCCTCGACAGTGCGCCTGCTCCAACGATAATCTTGATCATGACGGCGTTGTTCATTTTGGTCTTCATAAGACGTCAAATTATTACGCGTCGAACTTCTTTGCAGCGCGTTGAGGAGTCAGTGAGTTAATAGCACGATACGCAGCATGTTAAGGATTAGAGTGATAAATGATAAGCGCATACCGACCAAAGACTAGATGCAACACTAACAAAAATAGTTACTCCTTTGTTGAAACTATCGGCCATCAAAGACTATCGGGGGCTTCATTTGCCTCCCAAAGGATTGATTAACTCAGGCTGAAACAGCGTCCATCCGCGCCTCAGGCAGCCTATGGTGCTGATGGCTAGCGTAGTATTATTTTTTATACATATGCAGTGATGCTATACTGAGAGACCATAGGCCTGATTTTTGTTGACGATAGTCTACAACTTGACTAACCGCGGTCCCCAACTCATCACCGTCTAAATAAGCAGGTGAAGCTCAACTTCAGGCGCGCCATGAGACGCCTCCTTAGGGC
>JAVLEV010000179.1:0-4468 GCA_031920365.1 Planktomarina sp.
GGCTTTGTTCACACCGAGCAAAAGCTGGCACGCGATGCGTGGTGGGCTTTGTGAACTTGCTGGCTGGCTATCGCTTTTTTCTAGTAGCCTAGAAAAAATAGGAAGTGATATTTCACTGATGGCGCAGCAGGGACTTGATGAGATTTACCTTATGGGTGGTGGGTCTTCTTCGGCGATATCACACAAAAAAACCACTTTTGTAGAGCTTTTGGTAGCCTTAGTGCGTTTCAATACGGCCCAATTGGCTGGTATGTGCCAAGCCCAAGTGCATGGGAAAGAGCACTCGGGTGCGGCGTGGGCGTTGGAGCGGATGATCCTGCCTATTATGATCCAGACCACTGCACCTGGGCTCTCAGTTAGGCGCTAATTACTAGCACAGCTTGATGAAACTGGAATCTGAAGTATTTTTGAGATTGGGTATAAAATATGACACATCGTCAATTAAGTATGCAAACTGTTGGGAAAATGCCCTTTGAAATTGATGCAGGGATTGGGCATCGCGCACGCATTGGGCTTTTAGTCTTACAAACGGATCAAACACTGGAGGCTGAATTGACGCATTTGACAGCGATGGACGGTGTCGCTCTGTATAATGCGCGCTTGGCCAATGATGCGCTTGTCACCCCTGAAACATTAGCCCGAATGGCGCAAGAGTTGCCGCGCGCTGCTAAGTTAATCTCCCCGTTATTAGGATTAAGCGCAATAGGTTATGCCTGTACATCTGGGTCAACCATTATCGGCGAGGCGCGAGTTGCGCAGATTTTAAACGGTATTCATCCAGGCGTCCCTAGCTCCAATCCTCTGACTGCAGCAAAAGCTGCTTTTACTGCTTTTGGCATCGCTAGTGTTGGCTTGGTGACGCCTTACACTCCGGATGTGACCCTTGCGATGCAGGCTAACTTTGTTGAGGCGGGGTTTGATGTGCCGGTAGTAGGCTCATTCTATGAAGATAATGATCTGCAGGTGGGCAAGATTACTGAGGCCTCCATTTTAGAGGCTGCTATCTCTGTGGGAAGCGATCCTAGGTGTGAGGCAGTGTTCATATCCTGCACTAGCTTGCGTACAGTGGGCGTGATTGCGCAGGCAGAGGCGGCGCTGGCTAAGCCAGTGACCGCCAGCAACCATAGCCTAGCCTGGCATCTGCTGCGCCTGTCCAAGGTGGATGATCAGCGGGCTGATGCAGGGCAATTATTTGCTCAGCATTGACCCTAGCTAAGTACTTTTTCCTGCGTTTAAGGTGCAATAATAGGGCTTGCATTCAACGCGCTTTTTCGTGGTTTGCTACCTATAAAATTTGTACCGTGCTCGAACCAACTTCTTGGCGCGGCAGCACCCCAGAGGGTTTGGCGTTGTGGGTCAGTGAGATCCCATTTTATTGGCTCGTGATCTGGATCAACTGTCTGATAATCAGAGCAGTATATTTCAATTCGATGTCCATCTGGATCCAAAATGTAGAGGAAAAAAGCATTGGAAATTCCGTGGCGGCCAGGACCGCGCTCGATATTGCTTACATAGCCCGTTGTTGCCATCAAGTCTAAAAGATCGATGATGTTGAGGGGGGTTGGCACCCAAAACGCAATATGATGCATTCTTGGGCCCGTGCCATTGGTAAATGCCATATCATGTACGCCACCTTTGCGATGCATCCAGGCCGCCCAGAGTTTCCCACTCTCTTCATCTTCAGTATATTCCGTAACGCGAAACCCGAAATCATTGTAAAAAGCGACTGAGGCATCCACATCTGGAGAGAAGCAATTAAAATGATCAATCCGGAGTGGTTTGACACCACGATACAGCGCATACTGCTGGTGGAGCGATGGTAAACGGGTCATTTTATGATAAAATTCTAGTGGAATTCCGATATTATCGGAGGTTAGCAATGTGCGTCCTTGGTAAGGGCGCTCAACCCATTCCGTTGGGCGACCTTTAGCACTGAAATGCGCCTCGGCCTTGTCCAAATCAGCCTCATCGTACGTTTTGAAACCAATAAGCTCTACGGTGCCTGGCTGATGAGATTTCTGTAAAATTACACTGTGATGGCCACGTTCCTCCATGGCGCGTAGGTAAATGTGGGTGTTGGTCTCATCTGATATCTGCATACCGAGGATGTCCGTGTAAAACTTTTTTGATGCGGTCAGGTTTGCAACATTTAAGCAGGCGTGACTTAGCCGTACAGTGTTAAAGCTTGGGTAAAGATTTGGGATTGGGACTGGCATGCTAGTCTCCTTTAATGGCTGCGATCAAGCGCCGAGGCGCGGAATTTTGTGAGAGCCAGTTGCAAAGCCGATGTGCTTTTGCTCCATGTAAAACTCAAAGCTCCAGTCCCCACCATCGCGACCAATCCCGCTGGATTTCACACCGCCGAATGGAGTAGGCAAGTGACGGACGTTTTCGCTGTTTACCCAAATCATGCCCGCTTCAAGCTTTTCTGTAAACCGCAAGGCTCGTGTTAGATCATTGGTCCAGACATAGCCGGTGAGACCATATGGTGTGTCATTGGCGATTTGCAGTGCCTCTTCCTCGGTTGAGAAGGGAATGGACGTTAGGACCGGCCCGAAGATTTCCTCTCTAGCTATGCGCATTGTATTTTTGGCTTGGGTAAAAAGTGTTGGGCGTACAAAGTAGCCTAAGTCTCCCACAGTCTCACCACCAGCTGCGATAGTGGCGCCATCGGCTTTCGCTATGTCAAAATAGGAAGTGACTTTGGCATAATGCTCTGCGCTTATTAGAGGGCCGATCTCAGTTGCAGGATCCAAAGGGTGTCCCACTTTAATGTTGTTGACCCGAGCAATCAGCTTAGCTTCAAATTCCTCACGTATATTCTCATGGATTAACAAGCGTGAGGAAGACGTACAGCGCTCGCCATTGATAGAGTAAATCATAAAAATTACTGCATCCAAGGCGCGCTCAAGGTCGGCATCCTCAAACACGATTACCGGGTTTTTGCCGCCGAGCTCGAAATGCGTCCGCTTAAGGGTATCAGCCGCTTGTTTTGTGATCATCGACCCGGTGCGACTTTCCCCTACAAATGCAATGGCTCTGATATCTGGGTGCTCTGTGAGAGCCTTACCGGCATCTTCACCAAAGCCGTTCACCGTGTTCAAAACACCAGGAGGGAGGCCAGCCTCCTCAGCGATTTCTACGAGCAGACGTGCGGTGAGCGGGGAGGCTTCCGCAGGTTTGTGGACCACTGTACATCCGGACGCTAGAGCTGGAGCTATTTTCCAGGTGGAGAGCATAAAGGGGGTGTTCCAGGGGGTAATTACCCCCACTGGGCCAATAGGAACTCGAGTTGTGATATTCATCAAGGTGGGTGATTGTAAATGCTGCCCGTCCCGTGCGGAGCCAACTTGATCAGCAAAGTAACGAAAGTTTTCAGCGCCGCGCAAGGCGGCTTTTGACATGAATCGCCAAGCCTGGCCAGTGTCCCAGCATTCACAGAGGGCAATCTCTTCTGCGCGTGCTTCAATGCCTTCAGCAATACGGATCATAATTGCCCTGCGTTCCTTTGCTGGAATATCGCGCCAGGTTGGGAATGCGACTTTGGCGGCTTTCGCCGCCTTGTTTATATCGCCCGCATCTCCACGCGCTACTTCGCAGATGGTTGTTTTGTCTACGGGAGAAGTTATTGTGAATGACCCACCGCCACCTTCCACATCCTTGCCTGCAATACGATGCTTAATTCCTCCATTTTCGAAACGGAGCAAATGGCTTTTGAGTTTGTTGATATTGTGATTAAGGGCAGACATTATGCGCTTCACTTTCGTCTCAATGCCGAGTTTGGGTCGGCAGTCAAAATACTGTAATTCAATATTAGTAACATGTTAACTAAATAGAGTTTTTCAATTTTTAATTGTGCTGTCAATAATTTTAATTAACATGTGAAATAATTAGCGGTGGATTTCATGACAAAACCAATTTCTCAACTTCCATCTACCACCAGATCTTTACCGATTGCCTTGATGCGGTCGCGTGAGAAGGTGATGGCTCCCATACGTGAAATGTTGAGGGCGTCAGGGATAACAGAACAGCAATGGCGGGTGTTACGGATTTTGTCTGAATTTGGCCCGCAAGATTTGACAGAGATCGCTTCGAAGGCGAGCCTTTTAATGCCTAGCCTGTCACGTATTATCCGCAAGCTTGGGGAAGAAAAATTTATAATACGGGCCATGGATCGCGATGATAGGCGCCGGCACACCGTGGTGATTGGACCGGCAGGTCAAAAAATAATCGACGACAATCTGCCACAAGCGATGAAAATTGCGAATGAGTTTCAGCGTAGGCTTGGTACAGATCGCTATGAACTGTTGTTGGATCTCTTGGCGGATCTGGAACAAAAAAGCTAGGGCAGGCCGAAGTCTCAAGTTATCTTTTATATTTTTAACATAAAAAAAAGCCCACCCCGAAAGATAACTTTTGGGGTGCTAAGTTGTAGAGACAATTTATCTTCCTATAAACTCAGGATCGA
>JAVLEV010000180.1:0-4392 GCA_031920365.1 Planktomarina sp.
GCTTATGGCTTTGTAGAACAATGATCGGCTGAACATCAAACTTGAGTGCTTGCTGAAAGATCCTTTGATAAATAAGGCGTTAGTTTAGGCTCTTACCTTGCAAGTTTGGGCCTCCAATCCGCTCACCCACTCAAACACCTATAGTATGACGCCTTGCTGATCCCAAGCGGTTCCATGGCTTGTAGTCGTCCTACACCAGATGCACCAAGAGCTGTGACCTTGTATGACTGACTCATGGCTGTTGGTACCACTTATACATAAATCACTTAATAATTTATCGAGACGCATGCTAGTATTCCAACGGTGATCTGGTTGTAGTAGATAATGCAGCCTAAGCGATTGTCAGAGTTCTTTCGTCAAACCGATAGTTAATAAAGTCAGCACTCCGATAGATTAAATACCGATAGTTACCTCTAGGGCATTGCCTTTTGAAGTTGGTGTTATCATTTGGATGCACTGCTTTTCTAAGCGTTCAGCCTCGAAAAATTCATGGTTTGTATTAGTATTATATCATCTGATATTAGTGAATATGGTGCTATTTCAAATTGTTCCTTGAGTGGGTTTATTTCCCAAATAATATATACAAGTTCATTATCAGCCAGACGTTATAGAAGGGCTCATTATAAATATTATTTAGTTTAAATTACTATTTAAGAGTTAACAGGACCAAATAACCTTCATTTCTGCGGAATTTATTCGACAGTGACTTAACATTCTTACATCGCTAGTGGCTAACTACGCCAAGAGAAATTTGATGCACCTATTTATGACATAAATATGATTTGCATTAAAAGCTGCTAATTAGCGCTCATAAGCTAAAAATAGTTTTGCTGGTAGCAAACTATTCAGATTGTTATCCTCCGCTTTGGCCTTGCCTGTAGTTTGAATTTTTTATTAGTTTTTGATCAATTCATTTTTTGTTTATTAATGATTTCGCACACTCAGGCTTTTACTTTAGTGCAGGGTAAAGTGAGAGATCGTATATTTATATACTTGAATTTTTATTTACTAGAGATAGTAATAACTTTCTGCCCCGCATCTGAACTGCACCAAATGGGCAGTGCATAATCCGTGAAGAGTCAGGAAACCAAATGAACTATGCTCGCATCAATACGCTCACGTTTTCTTCAGAAGAATCGGGGGACACGATTCAAGCGCAGTATGCTAAGACCGCACCAACTGAATTTAACGAAGCATCGTTATTAACGTTTGTGCGGACAGGTCCACTAACCGCATCCCTAACCTCAATTTATCCAGATAAAGAGGCCTTCGATCGTTCGGCACCTATACGCAAAGAACGGATGAAAGCTAATAAGGATTTGATTTCGGGGGTCTATGTTTCAGAGGGTTCTGTCGCTCTAATGTATGTGAGGGCATAACCTAAACCAAGTGATACAAATAACGCTCATACTATGTCGGTATCTGCCTAAATATAATTAGTGTTAATTTAATTTAATTTTTTGTACTATAGTTTTGCCATCCAAGCTAAGTATATATATCGTTCTGGTTTGATCTATTATAATCAACTCAGTATTGGTGCGGCTGATAGAAAGCACCTCAGAGTTTCCTGGCAAAGCGGTTATTTCTGGGAATATTGCACTTGTGGTCTGCAATCGGATGACAAGCACAGCAAAGATCGCTATGAGACCCAAAATCATTGTGGCTGTGAGCGTTGTTACTAGCCGCCTTAAAAACCGCAGGTTTGCCGGCTCGGGTGGACTCGCAGGAACCTCAGATTGATCTGCCATGACCGATGTCCTTTTTACTATTGGGGAAAATCCTCCGCCACGCCTTGATAAGGCTTTAGCTCGGAATGTGCCAGAGCGAGCAATCAGTAGATCTCGATTGTCGCGTATGATTGCGGATGGTGCAGTTGAGGTGAACGGTATCGTGGCTACAGATCAAAAAGCTCGGGTCTTGGAAGGTGATAAAATTATAATTTATGTGCCTGAAGCGGTGGAGAGCCATATGCTGCCAGAAGATATTCCTTTGGAAGTTTTCCATGAAGATGGCGACTTAATTGTTGTGAATAAGCCTGCTGGTATGGTTGTACATCCTGCACCAGGCTCGCCCTCTGGTACATTAGTCAATGCTCTTTTGGCTCATTGTGGGGACCGATTGTCCGGTGTGGGTGGGTTAAAGCGGCCTGGTATCGTGCACCGAATTGATAAAGATACCACTGGGCTTTTAGTCGTGGCAAAATCTGACATAGCACACCAAGGCTTGGCCGCGCAATTTTTGGACCATAGCGTTGATCGTTTATATACTGCCATTTGTTTTAGTGTTCCCTCAGCAGCAGATCCGCGCTTGATGGGATTGGCAGGCACCAGCTTTGAGTCAGGCAACCAACTGAAAATCATTACGCAACTAGCTCGCCACAAAACTGATCGGCAAAGGCAGGCAGTTGTTCTGCAAAATGGCAAACATGCAGTCACCCGCGTACGTGTTTTGCAGGAGCTCTCTGGCGGGTCTGCATCGGTGGTGGAGTGTAAGCTGGAAACTGGGCGCACGCATCAAATACGGGTACATATGTCTTATGTGGGCCATGCTCTACTTGGGGATCAAACCTACAGCCGCAGGCGCAAGCTTGCAGGTGAGCATACAGAGCAAGTGGCAAGCTTTCCCCGTCAGGCCTTGCACGCAGGCCTTTTGGGCTTCAAACATCCCCTTACTGGCCGGACACTGCGATTTACTGCACCCTTGCCGCAGGATATGCAGGATTTAATAACGCTTCTGAGTTGAACATTTTAGTTCGAACGCTGCTGACTGAAATAGTTTGTAAGTGTGGTGCGCGTACCTGCACTTTAGCAATGTAGTTAAATATGTGTCGTAGTCTTGAAACAGGAGGCTTACGACTACATATCTATGCTAGATATAAATCGCAGGGAGAATAACGTGGCAAATTATGCAAATCTACCGGCGCCGACACCGGAAGGTGGTTTGAATCGTTACATGCAAAATATTCGCAAGTACCCTATGCTTGAGCCAGAAGAGGAATATATGCTCGCCAAAGCTTGGTTAGAACGTCAAGATAGTGGTGCAGCTCATAAATTGGTAACCAGCCACCTACGATTGGCCGCAAAAATTGCGATGGGTTATCGTGGCTATGGCTTGCCACAGGCTGAAGTGGTATCAGAGGCCAATGTAGGCCTGATGCAAGCGGTAAAGAAATTTGATCCTGAAAAAGGGTTTCGCTTAGCGACCTATGCCATGTGGTGGATCCGTGCAAGCATTCAAGAATATGTGTTGCGTTCTTGGTCTTTGGTGAAGATGGGCACAACATCTGGACAAAAGAAGTTATTTTTCAACCTGCGAAAAGCAAAATCTAAAATAGGAGCCTATGATGAAGGCGATCTGCGTCCTGAACAAATTACAAAAATTGCTACGGATTTAGGTGTAAAGGAAGCTGAAGTTGTGTCTATGAACCGCCGCATGTCGGGTGGGGATGCCTCTCTGAATGTGATGGTTGGTCGCGATGGTGACAGTTCCACGCAATGGCAGGACTGGCTGCAAGATGATGCTGCTGATCAAGCGGGCAATTATGAGGAAAACGATGAGATGGCTGTTCGCAGCGAGATGTTGGAACAGGCCATGAATGTTCTCAATGATCGTGAAAAAGAAATTATGATGCAAAGACGCTTACAAGATAAGGCGGTCACTCTCGAGCAATTGTCTGGTCATTTTAATGTGAGCCGTGAACGCATCCGCCAAATAGAAGTACGGGCATTTGAGAAACTTCAAAACCGGATGCGTGAACTTGCGGAAGATAAAGGTATGTTGCATGATGCCTAACCTAGCAGCTTTTGGGCCGATACTTTAATTCCCGTAATTTCTTACTAGTAGGTCTATTTAGGGCTCACAGTAACATTTAATCCTAATGTTTTTCGTGAGGCGTAGTTTTAGTTACATCAACCTGACATGGTCCTGCATGTAGAGAAATTTTCATACACCGCTAATATATCAATTACGTTAATACCTTTTATCATAGCAACTATGATGGGAAGATCAGCCATAGAATTTGGAGCAGGTGGGAGGAAGTCAGGTCGCGATTGATAAATTTTTTTCCGTTCAATTAACATTATCTTAGTTATTCTGCGTTTATTTATTAAAGGATGAACTAAACGCCATCCTAGGGCTAATTTTAAAAGACCCGGACAGTAGTATAACGACAAAATCCTCTGAACGCTCTTGGCACTTATAGCGAGCGTAAGGGATATTTTTTTAGTGTCTGTCTGGTTGGAGGAGGCTGAAAAGCCGCACCCAACCACTATTTTTTATGAAAAATCTATTCTTCCATCATTTCTAATTCATCAATCATACGTGAAATCATACTAAGTCCTTTGTCCCAAAAAGCTGGATCAGTGGCGTCTAGCCCGAAGGGCGCTAATAGCT
>JAVLEV010000181.1:0-1370 GCA_031920365.1 Planktomarina sp.
GTTGAAATTAATAAGGCAGTTTCAGAAGACTCGGGACTCCACCTGGGCGGTGAGGCAAAATGGCAGACGTGACTGATGAGGTGCAGGTAATCCCCAAGCGTGCCAACCCAGTAGTTTATGCGAATATAGTTGGGTCTATAATTTCTTTAATAGTTTTCTTAGGCATTGTTGGATGGGGCACACAAATGATTTTGCGTGACAGTTCTGGTGTGCCTGTTGTTAGGGCTTTAGATGGGCCAATGCGGACAACCCCAGGCGAACCTGGTGGAGTTTTAGCTTCTCATCAAGGGTTGACTGTAAATGAAGTTTCAAGCAGTCAAATTAAACTACCTCTCAAAGAATTACTACAGTTGGCACCACGTCCAATTGATTTGCAGGCAGAGGATCAACCAACTTCTATATTAATGGCAGCCTCGGGTTTGCTTGAAGCGGATCCTTCTTTAATAGTGGTATCGCAGGAATCCTCCGTCCCTGATGTAAAACTACCTAAGCTTGATAATAATAATGCCGTCCATACGGTAACTCGATCAAACAGTGAGCTCACCATTCCAAAACTGCTTTCCAGCGAAAATGCTTCTCTAGCTGGTTCTAATACGGCTATGGCAGTTGTTGAATTGGGCACTACTCACTCGCTGCGCCCACGTAGGCGGTCTTTTATTAGTATCAAGCCACAGGTATCAAAATCTGTAGCGCCTTCTCCACAAGTTATCTCCCTTGGTACGCCCATGGCTCAGCTTGGTGCATTTAGAAGTAAAAAAATTGCTATGCATGCTTGGATAAGCCTATCAAAAAAACACGGAGACTATTTAGCTGGGAAACAGCATATCATATTAAAGGCGGTGGTCGGTGGTGGGACGATTTATCGGCTCAGAGTTCAAGGCTTTGCAGATCAAGGCGAGGCAAGACGTCTATGTAGTGCTTTGAATAATCAAAATGCTGAATGCTATTCCGTAGTTATGAATTAGGGCAGGATCGTATTTGCAAGTTGCCCCCCTGATATTTGGTTGTGAGGGCTTGAGAGTCAGCCCTCAAGAGCTTGCGTTCTTCTCAAAAAGCCAACCTTTCGGTTTCATTTTATTTGCCCGAAACCTTGATAACCCTTATCAAATAAGGGGTCTATGCGCTGCGTTGCGGGAGGCCGTTGGGTGGAAAGCACCGATTATGATAGACCAAGAAGGCGGTCGTGTAGCACGTTTGGGCGCTCCGCATTGGTTTGAGTTTCCAGCAGCACTGGACCAGGCTAATCATATTAACTGTACAAGACTGTTTTGGCTACGAGGCAGGTTGATTGCTGAAAATCTTTACAGCAGTGGCATCGATGTAAACTGCGCACCTCTTGGCGATATAGCACGGCCAAATACGCATACTGT
>JAVLEV010000181.1:1470-4380 GCA_031920365.1 Planktomarina sp.
TGGTAGCGCGAGCCCAAAAAGCGTGGCATTCGGGTTGCGATCTGGTTTTACATTGCAATGCCAATTTCAGGGAAATGCAAATTCTGGCTGAAATTTCGGAACCTGTGATAGGTCGAACACTCCAGCGAGTTGAACATATGATTATGAAGCGACCTAAGCCCGTCCCCGTTGATATTCAGCAGTTGAAAGCTGAATTAATTTCTCTGATGAATGAGTAGCGTTGATGCCAGAAGGATTATTTGAGCACAGAACAACTGCTGAACGCCTTATATCAGAAATCTTGATAGTGGATGTCGATGGGTATGAAGGCCCGCTGGATTTGTTGTTGTCTCTGTCTCGCTCTCAAAAAGTGGATCTACGCAAAATCTCTATTTTGGACCTTGCTGTACAATATTTGAAATTTATTGAAAAAGCTAAAGATCTGCGTATTGAACTTGCTGCTGATTATCTGGTAATGGCGGCCTGGCTTGCTTTTTTAAAGTCAAGATTGCTTTTACCACCCGACCCATCAGAGGAAGGGCCATCAGGCGCTGATTTGGCATCATATTTAGCCTTTCAACTCGAGCGGTTACAAGCAATGCGCGATACTGCGGCTAAGTTGATGGCACGAGACAGGATTGGGCGTGACCGATTTGTGCGTGGTGTTACTGAGAGTATGATGCACCGAAAAAAAATACACTATACTGCAAATCTGCTTGATTTAATGCAAGGCTATGCGCGTATTCGTACTAAAGATGATTTTCGTCCTTTCGTAATGGACCGTGACTCTGTTTTTACCATGGAGCAGGCTCTAAGTCGTATGCGCGGCTTAATTGGTTTTGCTGGACATTGGACAGATATTGCTTCCTATCTACCAGAAGGTTGGTCTGACGACCCTAAAAAACATAGGTCTGCTACAGCTTCTACGTTTGCGGCATCGCTAGAATTAGCCAAAGAAGGTAAAATTGAAATACGCCAAGACGACTTATTTTCAACTATAAAAATCAGAAAGAAAGCTAATCGAGATGGATGATACCCAAGAGGAGAGTCTATTTGAGGCTCCCCCAATTACTGAGCAAGAGCGAATGGTTGAGGCAATTCTTTTCGCTAGCGCAGAACCTGTTACTTTAAGGGAAATGGCTGGGCGTATGCCTCACGGTTCGAGCCCTCAAATTGCAGTGCAAAATATTCAAAGACATTATGCAGGGCGCGGTATTGAGGTCGTTCGAGTCGATCAGGCTTGGGCCATCCGAACAGCTGCTGATCTTGGATTTTTAATGCAAAGGGACACGATTGAAATCCGAAAATTATCACGGGCGGCAATAGAAACTTTAGCAATTATTGCCTATCACCAGCCAGTGACAAGGGCTGAGATTGAAGAAATTAGGGGCGTATCAGTAAGCCGTGGTACCATTGATCAGCTGCTTGAACTGGAATGGATCAAGTTAGGTCGTCGGCGTCAGACTCCAGGACGGCCTGTTACCTTCGTGGTTACAGAAAAATTTCTTGACCACTTTGGCTTAGAGAATGCACGTGATTTACCTGGTTTGAAAGAATTACGCGCGGCTGGGCTACTCGATAATCGTCCAGTTCCTGGCTTTAATGGGTCTACTGACTTAGAAAATTGCGAAGATGTACAAGAAAATCTTTTTGATGACTCAATTGAGGATACTGAGAATAATAATGTATACTGACGTAGTTATCAGATACTTCATTCTGACTGTTTTGTATTAGCGAATATATAATAGAGATTTTTAGCTATTTAATTTTGTATGTTTTGCACTACATATAAATCACTATATAGAGAACTTTAAAAAAATTATGTGTTAGTGTGTCTGCTGCTTAAAGTGATTAACTAACTGTCCATTTTAAAATGTTTGGACAGCTTGAGACCTTGGCCTTGATAATTTGATGCAATTTCCCGACCATAAAGTTGGCATGGTGGCTCTAGCATTGCTTCGTAAACCAAACGTCCAACAACTTGACCATGCTCTAATACAAATGGTGCTTCGTGGCAGCGTACTTCCAATACGCCGCGGCTACCTCGGCCGTTTGCGGCAGCGTATCCGAATCCGGGATCAAAAAATCCCGCGTAATGAACGCGAAACTCACCAACCATGGCGAGGTATGGAGCCATTTCTGCGGCATATTCAGGGGGAATAGTTACAGCTTCTCGGCTAACTAGAATATAAAATGCACCAGGATCAAGAATAATTCGTTTTTCATTTGTAGTAATCTTTTCCCAATAATCATTAGATTTGTAGGCGCCAATTTTTTCAAGATCAATCACACCAGTGTGTGGTTTGGCCCGGTAGCCAACAATGCCATTTGAGGAAGGTCGTAAGTCGACAGAAAATCCTAAACCACCCTGTATCACTGCATTACCAGAGACTAATGGTGTTGTGGCATGTAACTCAGTTAGCGCACTGTCACCCAATGTGGCATGTCCAATTCGGAAACGTATTTGATTTAGGCGCATACCTGGGCGTACTAAAACAGAAAAGGAACGCGGACAAATCTCAGCATAGAGAGGCCCCTTGTAACCCTTAATAATTCTATCAAATTCCTTGCCATAGTCGGTTATAGTACGTGTTAGAAGATCGAGCCGACCAGTAGAGGATTTAGCGTTAGCCACGGCTTCCATTTCATTGGGTAGATCTAGGCTCTCCATCAAAGGGACTAAGTATACACACCCCTTTTCTAATACGGCCCCTTGTGAAAGATCAATTGCGTGCATTTGAAATTCGGCCAACCGATCGGCAACGGTAGCGTTATCTCCCGTTAAAAACGAGGCTCGCACTCGGTATGCTACCGATCCAAGCCGTAAGTCGAGCGATGCGGGTTGAACCTGATCATCTTGCAATGGTGTCACAATTACAATTTGGTTCTTTTTAACCATATTTTTTATTAGCTGGCTTGGTATAACACCTT
>JAVLEV010000182.1:0-4246 GCA_031920365.1 Planktomarina sp.
GTTCAGCGCAAAAAAAATGGTGGGTAAAAATACCCACCAAGTTCAACAGGGAGAAAAACAATGAAATTGTTTCACCTACAAGAACGACCGGATTTGGGAATTGTTCAGGATGATTTGCCAAAATAAATTCAGAAACTTGTTGTGGCTGATAGATTGGACTGGGCTTGCCAGAGTTTGCAACCATACCAGAACATCTGGTAGCTTTTTGATGAGTTAAGCCGGACTTCATGATGTTAGTAGCTGTGGGCCGTAGCTATTATTTATGTTGTGCATTGTTGAGCGCCCAACAGCCCTCGGTACCTTTGAACATCTTATTCTCTTGCGCATAATCCCAAGGCGTCATAGCTTCTTCATCCTTTGCCATCACAGTTGCGCCAGCGTCTAGCAAAAGGTAAATATTTCCAGGTGGGCATTCAAAGTACCTAGCAACGCGGTGCAAAGGCGTCCGACCATCAGCTTCTGCTGCCATGACGTCTGCACCACCGTCCAGAAAGGCTTGGATAGTTTCGTCGGCGCCGTACATTGAAGCGGAATACAACGGTGTAAATCCCTCGGTATTTCATGACATTACGTCTATTCTGGCGTCTAACTTGCGTTCAATATCGGTTATTGTAGATTTTCACACTCTGCTCTCGCCTAAGTAGCCATGGTTGGTAAAAATAATACTGTAAGGGCGCGGATTTTATACCTCTTGAATTGGTAGGCTAAGATGTCTGCTGAGCATATTCACCACTGAGGTGGCTTGACCCAGTTTTGGTTAGTTGATGCTATTCACAAGCGTTATATTTGTGGTGCCAATACTAACTAAACTTGGATCCTATTTAACCACTTTTTGTAGCTTGATCCCGCATGTAAACCAATCGTCAACACAAGCGCTATACGTGTGGCGCGCATGATGGAACCTGCTACATTACTCTTGTCTTATGCTGACAGTCTTTGCCTTTGGCTCGACAAATATATTCAGCACAAAAAATGGTTGGTAAAGATAGCCATCAAGTTGACCAGAAAAGCAAAAAACGAAATTTTTTACAAGAAAAACGGCTAAAATTACGGGTTAGTGAAGATAAATCAACCAAAAAGTAGATAATTAAGGCACACAGTTTGGGCTAAATCAGCTTTGCCACTACTTACACAATGTAGTGCATTCAAGGGCTGATTGGTACGTTAAATGCGCCGACATGATGGCATTAATGCCGGGATGGTAGTGATTAATTATGCTGCATGTTGTTCAGCGCAAGTTACACATGATTATCCCTAATTTATGTACAAATTTAAATAAATTTTCGGGTACAAGTTGTGACGAGAACAAAGGTTAATCTACTGATCAAACGTGTTGACCGCCATTGATTAGAAGTTCTGTGCCTGTCACATAGCTGGCCTGCTCCGAGCATAAAAAATAAATTGCATTGGCTACTTCGCTGGTTTCTCCAAGCCGTTGTAGTGGAAAAATCTTAACAATTTTTTCAGTGCCTTTACTCAAAATATCTGTTTCAATCTCGCCTGGAGCAATCGCGTTCACACGCACGCCAAGCGGTCCAAAATCATGCGCCATTTCCCGCGTCAAAGCAGCTAGAGCTGCTTTGGATGTTGCATAAGCTGCTCCAGCAAATGGGTGAACACGGCTCCCCGCAATCGATGTGACATTTACAACGGCGCCTTTTGCTGCAGCAAGTTCGTTCTTAAGAGCACGCGCCAGTACAACAGAGGCAAAAAAATTAACATGAAACACCTGTCCCCACATCCTAAGGTCTGTTTCGATTGTATTCATCCTTCTGCCGTCTTCGGTTTTTGGGGAAATGCCGGCATTATTTATAAGTGCGTTCAATGTGCCATTAAGCTTGCTCTTAATTTCCTCGCTTGCCGCAATTGTGTTTTTAGGGTCAGCCAGGTCAACCTGAATATGGTTTTCTCGCCCTCCTGGCCAAGGGCAACGTGAATCAAACGGCTGCCTCGAGCACGTTAGCACACGCCATCCTGCGTCACTGAATTTTTTTACTGTCGCGTGGCCGATGCCTCGGCTCGCACCTGTAAGCACAATATTTTTTTCATCTACTGTCATGGGACGCCCTAATTAATCATATATATCTTGAGTAAAATAGTCAGAATTTACAGAATATTAAAGCGAATTTTTAGAAATTACCACGGTCCCCGCGTTTAGTGTTTCATTACTGATAGTTAAGAGCCTGTAGAAATACATTACCAATTTAATCAAAATTGAGTAAGTGTCATATTCCGAGAGGTAGTATTGTTGTTTTTTATACAATTCCAGATTGAATTTGTGCCATTGTTCCATGGCTTGCAAGGGCGTTTTGCTGCCTAAGGCTGGTTGTGTAAGCTGATTGTGCAATCGGTTGATTGTACACCCAGACATAGAGGTGCAGCGTCGTTCCCAGCTCTTCGCCTTATCGAACATAGTGGCTTTGCAGCACGTCCTCAAGGCGGCCGTTGAACCGCTCGACCATGCCGTTGGTTTGCGGTGATCTTGGTGGGGTCAGCTGGGGTTCACTTCCTAGATTTGAGCAAAGCGTATCAAACGCGTGCTGTCGCGTTACAGCCCGCCTGCGCACTCCAAAAAGGCGGTCGGTGAGCGCCTTGCCATTATTGGCTTAAATTGTTCGGATACGTATTGGACATGCCCGTTCCAAGTCGCCTAGAAAGCGCTGGGCATTGGCGGCTGTCTTCTGGCGATGATGGTGGGGGCGGGGTTGGCCATCGTCGGCGCGAGCCTTCAGGCCGTGACGCGCAATCCCTTGGCCGATCCGCACCTCTTGGGAATTTTCTCTGGTGGGGCCTTTGGAGCAATATTGGCGCTTTTGCACACTGGATTGTTCATTGGCCTGCTGACGGTTCCACTTTTAGCCTTTTTGGACGCACTGGGCGCACCGGGCGCAACAGCCTGGTGCTGGGCATTTCACATGTTGCAGACGCCACGAGTGCAGACCGCCTGGTATTGGCGGGTGTCGCCGTGTCGTTCATCATAATGGCCGGGGCAAACATCCTGATCTTCCTTGGTGACCCTCGGGCAACGCATACTGTCGTCTTTTGGATGCTTGGGGGGGTGGGGCTCGCGCAATGAGACCAACTTATCTATCCGCTGGTCATCTTCTTGGTATGCGGTACTTGGCTCTTCAGTAAAGTGGGCGCGCTCAACGCAATGAAGGTCGGCGACGAAACCGCCTCCACCCTTGGTATACCGGTCGCAAGATTTCGCCTTTTGATCTTTGTTGCAGGCGCCTTAATCACTGGCGTGATGGTCGCTTTCTCGGGCATTATCGGGTTCGTTGGTCTGATGGTCCCACATATTGTGTGCATGCTTGTCGGGGGAGCTTACCTGCGTGTCCTACCCTTTTCCGCTCTGGTCGGGGCAATCCTCTTGCTCTGGGCTGACATCGCTGATCGGACACTTATGGCACCTGAAGACATGCCCATCGGGATCATCACCGGCTTGGTTGGTGGGGTTTTCTTTGTTTGGGTTTTGGATCGGCGAGGGTTGGCTTGAATTGAATTTTGGCTCATCATAGGACTTTAAGACACTGTTCAAAAATTTGACCCATATTCTGGGTCCTTGAACACCTGAGATCTTGGCTGACGATTTTGGTGATTTGGATTCTGAATTGGCTTATGATCCAGTCCAGTTTTCTTTCGCCTGCAGATCGTCGTGCATTACTTTCTGGCGTGAAGCCTCAGCGTGAGGGTGATGGTGTTGCGCGGCGGGCGAATCCGCGTTGCTTTTAGATGATGGCGAGAGCTGTGCTCGGATTGCAAAAGTTCTCTGCTTGGATGACGACACGATCCGCAGTTGGCCCTATAAGTATCACAGTGAGGTTTGTGGGCGGGTCGCTTATGATGGTTGGAAAAGGCGGTCAGTCACGGATGATGGCGGCTCAGCAAGCCGCTTTACGGGATTGGCTTGGGGCTCGATTTTGCCGTTCAACCGTCAAAATTAGGGCCTATATCGCCGCCGAATTTAGCATCCTTTATGCGCATTCAGGCTGTCTAAAGATGCCAGGTCGTCAAGGCTTTGAATACCGCAAACCAAGGGCCCTGCTGCGTGTTGCCAATTCAGAGATGCATGCTGAATTCATAGCCTTCTATCAAGACTGGATGACTAAATTACCCGCCAATGAGGCGGTCTACTTTGCTGACGCGACACATCCGGAGCACCAGACCAAACCAGCTTTCGGCTGGGTGCGTAAGGGCTCAAACCCGGCGGTCAAAACCTCTGCAGGGCGCGGCCGGGTCAACA
>JAVLEV010000183.1:0-4204 GCA_031920365.1 Planktomarina sp.
CGGCGTCGTTTCTAAAATCCACGAGTAATTATTAACGCAGGCCTCAATAAGGGGCTCATGTCATATGAAGTTAGGCGACCCAAGGGTCGCCTTTTTATTTACAGCTTTATAGGCCAGGTATCAGAAATGCGGTAGCCTTCTGGCCATGGATCGGCCGGATCCAGAGTGTGTTGATGAGTTCCTGTAATCCACCCCTGCCCTGAGACAGTGGGCATAATTGCGTCGATTACCCCCACATTGGTCGGCTGTAAAATTTCTCCAGCAAACCGAGAATTTATTACTGAACGGCTAATAAGTTTGTCACCAATCTGCATTTTGTCCTTGGTATGAAAAACTGCCATACGGGCACATAGGCCTGTACGACATGGCGACCGATCAATTTTTTCAGGCTGAATAACTACTGTATTTACTCAAGATAAATTTTTACCTTCTTGATGCAAAGCGCTAGCAAACCGGCAGAATGAAATATGTTCCCAATCTGGTTGTAATGGATGGTGAAAGCCCAACTGATCATTAGCCCCTTTGGTTATCCGCAAGCCTAACTCAACAATGTGGTGGGCCTCTTCAGGTAAGATTTTAAACCCAAGGGCTTTGGCATCCACAATGACAAAACTATCACCGCCAAAGGCTGTATCGACTCGGAGGCTACCCAAGCCGGAAACTTCCAAAGTTACATTTAGCTGGCTGGAAAAGCTGGGTAGGTTTTCAACTGTAACCTTGCTAACCTTTCCTTTGGCACACTCAGCTCTGACGCGTACCAAGCCACCAGGGGCTTGCAGGGTTAGATGGGTGACTGGTTCCTGCATGGGCAAGATGCCAGTTTCCAGTAACACGGTCGTCACGTATATAGAGTTGGAGTCAGACATCGGTGGGGTATCTTCAGGCTCCATAATAATCCACGCCGCATGCGCTGCTGGTTCAGTTGGTGGCACTAATTAATTAACATGGAGAAAGACCCCACCTCGCGGTTAATTCAATATGAAATTTCTCAAAGAGTTGTCTGCTGCGATCTAGGCGCGCTGCTGCCAAAGTGTTTTTCCAGATGGTATTGGCACACCCGCAGTGATTACATCACCTACCTCGCTTTCTGCATGGCAGCTGAACGTATAGATGATATTGTTGCCCTGCACCTTTACTCACACATAATTTTTAACCATGTCGGCGTTAATGTGAAGTTTAGGCAAGCCTAAATCTAAAATTCTAAGTCAGTTTGCGTCATAGGGCTCTTGCATTAGGCTACGATTCTGCTTAATCAAAACCTCATCTGCAGGGGTTTAGCTCAGTTGGTAGAGCATCGGTCTCCAAAACCGAGGGTCAAGAGTTCGAGTCTCTTAGCCCCTGCCAGTTTTAAAATATAAATTAATATAGCTATATTCTCTTATTGAGAAATCCCTAATGTATCGACCAAGCAAGGCCTAACTCGATAAAAAATTCATACATTTATGATAGTATTTTCTCGGTTGCGAAAGTGCATAAACTGAACTTTTTAGTTGAATTACACACCTAGAAAAAATGGTTAGCCGGTCATTAGTAAAATACTATTCAATAGTTTTGCGGGCATCGTCCTATACTAAAAAATTCCAAGTTAACATTTCTGCATAGTCGACCAAATAATAGATACTATTATCGCCCACGAATGCGCGGATCAAGCGCGTCACGTAGCCCGTCTCCCAGGTAGTTGACCCCAAGCACTGTCAGCGAGATCGCGATACCAGGCAGTAAAACGCGTTCTGGGTACTGCTCCATGCGCGGTACGGCATCTGCTAGCATTTTGCCCCATGTAGGGAAATCTGATGGGAAGCCAACGCCAAGAAATGATAGCGCGCTTTCGGTGATGATGGCGACTGCCAATCCCAATGTTGCTGAGACCATAATCGGTGACACTACGTTTGGCAGCAGGTGGCGTCGAATAATAGCGCCTGAAGTCGTACCGATGGAGCGAGCGGCAAGGATAAATTCGCGCTCTTTCAAGGCCAGGATTTCGCCGCGCACAATCCTAGCCGTTTGCATCCAGCTTGTTAGCCCAACGACCACAACTATCAGAATGAACATGCCACCCTCTGGTCCAAAATTAGCGCGCAGTGGTTGCCGAAACAAGGTCACTGCCACGAGCAACAAGGGTAGGATTGGTAGGGAAAGAAATAAGTCTGTCATACGCATAAGAAGTCCATCAATCCGCTTAAAATAACCTGCGGCGACACCTATCGCAGTACCAATACTCAGTGAGAGCAACATCGCCGTCCAGCCCACAGCCATTGATGCTCTTCCTCCTGCGATCATATTCGCTAGTATATCGCGACCCAGGTTATCGGTGCCAAACGGCCGGTGCCATAATATCTTTGCGGAACTATCCCAGATTAGGGTCCATATTGGTCGAGAATCCTTGTTTCTTATATCTAACTTTTGGGGGTCGACGTTCCATATGTAAGGTCCAAGCAGGACGGCAAGTGTTATGAATACCAGAAAGCCGCCGCCAAGTACTGCGCCCTTGTGTTTTTTGAACTGATCCCAGACGTCCAACCACTGGTTACGTGGAGCTTTCGGTGGCTCTATGTCTTGCAAGGCCGCATATGGATCGATCTCGCCAGTCTTTGCCGATGTGTCAGTCATAGCGAATCCTTGGGTCAAGCACGCCGTACAGCACGTCTGCAATTAGATTAAACGCTACAATCATAATAGCGAAAATAAAGGTAATCGTCATTACCATGGGAATGTCGTTTGCGAAGAGTGCCGTGATCAAAAGTTGGCCTATCCCGTTTACGCCAAACACATTCTCTGTGATGATAGCTCCGCCAAAAATGGAGGGAACCCCAAGTGCAATTACAGTAATCACTGGGATCATTGAGTTTCTTAGAACGTGGACCATTACGACAACACCCTCTTTCAGTCCTTTGGCTCGTGCGGTTCGCACGTAATCCTGGTTCAAATTGTCGAGGACTGATGCCCGCATGTAGCGGCTAATCTGCGCTGTCGTCTGGAGTGCTAAAACCAGAACTGGCAGGATCATTTGTGACAGTTGATATTTAAAGCTAGCCCAATCGTTTACGACATGTGTTGTGTCATAGATTGAGGGCAGCCAGCCAAGTGTGACTGAGAAGATTACGATTAGTAGGGGCCCAGTGAAGAATGGTGGGATTGAGAAGCCTATCATCGTAATAAATGTACCTGTTTGGTCAAAGATCGAGTAGTGGCGATAGGCAGAGTAGATACCGATGGGTAGTGAGATCAGGATGCCAACTAGATAAGCGAGGCCGACGACCCATAACGTTTGTGGGATGCGCTGGATCACGATGTCCATGATAGGGCTACGGGTCTGCCAGCTGATGTTTCGCTGCTGTGGGACTAGTTTTCCCAACTCGACGTCATAGACCATTCCGAGTTGGGTGTCGGGCAACCAGCCAAACAGGAAGCTATTGCGGGTCATCCAATCAATCAGGAACTGTGGCTCGACAATGAAGAATTGGTTTAGCCATTTGAGATATTGTATGTGGACAGGTGCGCCAAGGCCTAGAGCCTCACGCATTTTCTGCTTCACTTCTGGGGGGACGGTCAGTGGCACTTGAGCCATTGGGTCTCCGGGTGCCATTTGCAGCAGGCCAAAGATAACAATACTGATAAACAAAAGCGTCGGTATCGAGAATAACAATCGACGAATTGTGAATGTCAACATGTGTGGCGCCTTTTGCGTCAGTATTTCAATATTGGTGTAAGGAGCGCTGAGGCGCACCTTACAAATTTTTTGAAAAGTTGGGTGTGCGTGTTGAACACCCAACCAATCTTAGTTGCCGGTACGGTACCAGTCAGCAGCGTTCCACAACTCAGAGTCAAACACGTTTAAAACAACGCCACCCAAGCTATTTGCGTGCGCTGACACACGGCCACGGAGAACTAGAGGAACGATTGTGAAGCTATCTTTTGTAAGCATATCGTTCATCTTTTTGCCTAATTCACCACGTCTTTCAAGGTCGCCCGTGCGGGCTAACTCGTCGATCATCGCATCATATGCTGGATCACAGAAACGGTTGATGTTTTCACCCTGCCATTGGCTGGAAGGTTTAGGCTCATTGCCGCAACGGTATGCTGCGAGGTAGGCTTGTGGGTCTGTACCGTCGAACACGTTCGCATACATTTCTACGTCTGCATAGAATTTTTGGAAAGTATCAGGAGAACCTGGGTCACCACCAAAGAATACGGACGCATCGAG
>JAVLEV010000184.1:0-4177 GCA_031920365.1 Planktomarina sp.
TACCAAATGACAAGGCAACTGCAGTGACTACTGCTGACTTGACTATCGATTTTAGGTTAAACATTTAAGTTTTCCTCCCTTAGTTTGTGCCCTCTTTTTAGTACTTTAGACCTGGGCCGAAGGCACACCAACAGATCTTAGAGTATTGGCTTAAATCGCGTTAAACCAAAGCCCAATTCTTTTTAATGCCCCCTGCTCATCTCCCAGCCCTCAACAAGGCCAAGCAAGGGGCCGACACCGCTGCTGATATCAAAAAAACCACGGTACAACATTTCGCTAGCGACATAGACTAAGACAATTAATCCCAACCATGATATCCATGGGTATTTTGTTAATAGCTTCATGATGATGGTTGCTGCAAAAGCCATAAGTAAAATAGCTAAACCAAGTCCAAAGATTAAGATTTGTCGATCGCCATTGGCAATTGCAGCTACCGCTAATACGTTGTCTAACGACATGGAAACGTCAGCAATTGTGATTGAAATAAGAGCGGCGGCTAAGGTTTTGCGCTGCGTGGCAGGATTGCCTTGGCCTGTATTGCCTGCCTCTATCGCATTGTCGGATCCATTGTCCAAACCTGCTCGAACTTCTTGAAATAAGCGCCAGCACACCCAAAATAACAACAGAGAACCGATAAATAAAATGCCTGGTATACCCAGAAGAGTGGTGGCCACAACTGCAAACACAATTCGTAAAATAGCGGCTATGACCATACCATAGAGGATCGCCCGCTTGCGCATTTCTGGCGCAAGGCCCGCGGCTGCCATCCCAATTATTAGGGCATTGTCACCGGACAGGATCAAATCCGCGATCACGATTTGCCCATAAGCCATTACAGTTTCAAACATTAATCGTATCCTCACAGCGTATTTTAGAAATATTCATCTAGCATCTTCCAAAATCATATCAGAAATTTTTTCACCGATCATTATAGCGGGGGCATTGGTGTTACCAGATGTAATGGATGGCATGATAGAGCAATCTGCCACACGCAGACCGCTTATGCCACGAACGCGCAAACGTTCATCCACAACCGCCATATCATCTTGACCCATCTTGCAGGTGCCAGTTGGGTGATAAATTGTAACGCTAGTATCACGCGCCCATTTTAGCGTTGTCTCATAATCATCCATTGCTACGCCTGCTCCCGGACTGAATTCTTCTATAATATGCGACTTGAGCGGCTCAACCTGAGCTATTTTACGTGCAATTTGAATACCTTTTACTATTGTATCTTGGTCAAGTTTTGTTGCGAGGTAGTTAGGGTGGATTGCAGGATGATCGCGCCAATCCGCTGATTTTAATTCTAGATATCCCTTACTTTCTGGTCTCATTTGTAAAACAGAAGCAGTGAACGCTGAGAACTTATGGGGTCCATCTGCGGGGGTGGAGGCACTAAAGGGCTGGATATGAAATTGAATGTCTGGCGTATCTAAAAGTGGATCTGTTTTCAGGAACCCGGTACCAAGGCTGGCCGCCATAGTCATCGGGCCAGTTTGCGTGAGCGCATATTGCAGCGCAATCATGCCTTGTTTGAGCAGATTGTTAGTTTCGACATTGATCGTCGACAAGTCAGTTTTAAACACAGGGCGAGCTTGGAGGTGATCTTGCAGGTTTTTCCCTACACCGGGCAAATTATGGACCACGTCAATGCCCCGTTGTGTTAGCTCATCCGCGGCCCCAACACCGGAAAGCATTAGTATTTGTGGCGATCCTATCGCGCCCGCGCTCAAAACGACTTCACACCGGGCATGAATATCAACGCTTTTACCTTTGATATTTACAGTTACGCCAACAGCACGGCTATCTTGTATCAAAAGCTTTTCGGCTTGGGCATGGGTTATTATTGTAAGGTTCTTACGCCCCCGGATAGGCTTTAAATAGGCTACAGCACTGGAACAACGGCGCCCTTTATCCAAGGTTAATTGAAAGTATCCAACACCTTCTTGATCTTTGCCATTGTAATCTGGATTGCGTTTGTAACCAGCCGCAACTGCTGCATCTACCCATTTATCTACGATGTCTCTTTTTAACCGTGTTGGAGATACGGATAGTGGGCCATCTTTTCCTCGTGCTGGATCAATCTCACCATCGCCCTTCCAAGTTTCTGCGCGTTTGAAATAGGGCAGTACATCGTCCCAAGCCCATCCAGCATTTCCAAGCTGACGCCAATGGTTGAAATCTTGTGACTGACCACGCACATATAAGAGGCCGTTGATTGAGCTTGATCCGCCTAAAACCCGGCCGCGGGGCCAAGGGATGTTGCGGCCGTTCAAACCCGGATCACTTTGTGTCTGATATAGCCAATCAGTTTTGGGATTACCCATAGTTTTGAAATAGCCAACCGGGATGTGGATCCATGGATTGCTGTCTTTGCCTCCTGCTTCTATCAGGGCAACAGTGTATTTTGGATTAGCTGAAAGACGGTTTGCCAATGCGCACCCAGCTGAACCTGCACCTATTATTACAAAGTCAAATTCCAACTTTTCTCCCGTCGATTAAAAAATGAGACTTTTATTCTCGTTTTTTATTCTTTGTGCTATCTACTCAGGAATTGTTAGATTCGGCAATACAAGTTTCTTATCAGAAACGAATGGCCGGCGCTGACAAAGGGCAGAGGTGAGATGCATATGAAAGAGCGAATTCCGACTAATTTACGCACTTTATTAATACTCGAAGTTTTAGGCTTATCAGACCGCCCTCTATCTCCAACAGAAATCAATCATGAGATTGGCCTACCCAAGCAAACCATTCATCGGCTTTGTACCAAACTTGAGCTTGAGGGATTTTTGGCGCGTGAAGCGGATGGCAAAAAGTTGCGGCCAACGCGCCGTGCTCGCCTGATGGCTTCTGGTATTCTGCATGCATCTCGTGATCATATTGCCCGCCGTCAAGTGATGCAACGTGTGGCTGAAGATGTGGGTGAGACCGTCAATTTTGTTGTCCCTGATAGTGGAGGCATGATCTATATTGATCGTATCGAAACTGACTGGCCGTTTAGGGTTCAACTACCTATTGGTACCCATGTACCATTTCATTGCACAGCCAGTGGCAAAACATTTCTGGCAAGTTTAGCGCCAAAGGCACGGCAAGCTATGGTGCATAGTTTGAGACTTCAGTTTTTGACTCCGAACACCCTGAGCACAGTCGAAGCTTTATTGGTAGAACTCAAAACAGTGGCGAAGCAGGGCTATGCAATTGACCGAGAGGAATTTGTGGAGGGGATGGTGGCTATTGCGGTGCCAATCGTGGATCACCGTGGCCGCTATTCGGCATCACTTGCCTTTCACGGACCAGCACAAAGGTTGACTGTTGAGGATGCGATTGCACGTAAGCAAATTTTGATTGATGCGGCTCAAAAGATGAAAGATGTATTGTTTTCCTAAATCTGCGCTAAAGTTCCACGATTTATTATTGTTGTCATCAGTTCAAAAGACTGACCATGTGGATTATCTGTATCCAATAACCCCAGAAGAACATGAGCGGCTTTCCGTCCCATCTCATCTTGTGGAACACGCACTGTGGTAAGGCCTGGCGTTGTGACGCGCGCCAGATTGATATCGTCAAATCCAGTGATAGAAATATCTTTTGGGATGGAGAGCCTTAAGTCGCGTGCGCGCAGCATAGCGCCTACTGCTAAAACATCACTCCCACATATAACCGCGGTCGGACGGTCTGGACCAGATAGTATTGAATCTAGTGCTGCACCCGCTTCCTCAAAGCTATATTTGCATTCTTCCAGCCTAAGCAAACGGACCTCTGGATGCGCATTGACAGCACCCTGAATACCAATAATTCGATCTTGGGCCCGGTCATTGCCGTCGCGCAGCCCAGCAATCACCGACAGTTTTCGATGGCCATGGGCAATCACATGTTCTGCAATTGCATAGCCAGATTTTTGATTGTCGAAACCTACAGCATGTGAGCCCCCAGTTTTGGGAAAGCACCAGGCTAAAACATGTGGAACGGAGTGTTGGGCCAGAAAGTCACGGGTCTTTTCTGGCCGTGCCTTACCAATCAACAGCAAACCATCAGCCCCTTGTGATAGTAAGGATCTGATTTGTGCAAATTCTTGTGCCGGATCATAGTTTGAACTGCCGACCAGCAGTGTTACGCCTGCTTGGCTCAAAGTCTCCTGAAACGCTTGTAAGCCACTTGCGAACATTGCGTTGTCCAT
>JAVLEV010000185.1:0-1202 GCA_031920365.1 Planktomarina sp.
TAATTCAAACTATTGACCCCTGCAAGGTCTTAACTCCTGAAATTATGGCCATTATCCCAGCTCTTGAACAATTTACCGTTAAGTTTGGGTCTCGTAAGGGGCAACTAGGGTTCTGGGTTCTGTCGACAGATACTGGAATCGATGTTTCAGTTGAGGGCATGGATCATCAAGTTGAAAATGACCTTGGACCACTCGCGCAATGGGCTGGGTCAAATGGTATTGCTCGTCTTTCCGTAGGAAATGAGATAATTTGCCAACACCAAGCGCCGCAATTGACCTTTGGAAAGGTGAAGGTCCCGATGCCACCGCGCGCTTTTACTCAGGCAACTCCACATGGCGAAAGGGTACTCCAAGGGGCTGTTAGACGTGCGTTGGGTGGAGCTGACAGTGTCGTTGATCTGTTCTCAGGAGCGGGCACACTGGGGTTGCCTCTGGCGGATGTGGCAACGGTACATTGCATGGAAAATGACAAAGGCCTTTTGGAGGCCCTTGCTCATGGAGTGCGTCATACTCAGGGGATTAAGAAGGTCGCTACTTCAGTACGGGATCTCTACCGCAACCCTGTTGATCATACAGATTTGATACAATTCAACGCGGCTATTCTTGACCCACCACGTGCTGGGGCAGAGCAACAGGTCCGGCAATTGGCGCAAAGCAGCAGTGTGCGTGATATTGCGATGGTGTCTTGTAACCCGGTTACATTTGCCCGTGATGCCAATCTCTTATGTGCTGGTGGATACAGGCTAAAATGGGTTGAAGCGGTTGATCAATTCCGTTGGTCACCTCATATCGAGATCGTTGCCCACTTTTGTAAAGTTTAAATAAAGTGACAATACTACAGAAAAAATTTGAAACTGCCAGTGTTTGTAATTTCACTATAGCCGGTATTTTGTTTAACGCTGTAATCTTTGGCTTTGTGACATTAAAATTTGTGATGATAAAATCTGGATCATTCGCTGATTTGTATTTTGAAAAAGTTCAGAGTGAGTTAGCTTTGTTCAAGGTGGGTTGAGTACTATGAGGCTAGTTAAATATATTACTGTGATTTTTTTTGCACTGACGCTTGGGTCGTGTTCACCGTTTGAGCGACAATTGCTGCAAAAAGCTACGGAGATACAGGTTTTTAAAGCAGAGCATCGGATGGTTTTGTTAAATGGAAACACCACTATTAAAGAGTATAAATTCAAGCTTGGTTTTGCGCC
>JAVLEV010000185.1:1302-4144 GCA_031920365.1 Planktomarina sp.
AGAGAGATTGAGGAAATCTATTCGATGGTCGATATTGGAACGCCTATTTGGATATTTCCTTAAGGCGGATTTGCAACCCCAGTAACTAAGGTCCACCAAATTTTGCCACCATCTTCCTGAAACCAGCTAAACCCCATTTCTTCAGCTACGCCCGAAAGGACGACCTCTCGAGTTGAAGGCATTACCATCCAAGCGGCTAGTGTTTCTAGCTCAGACTCAAAGGTTTCCGAAATATTCTCACCTAAAAGCTGGCCCTCATAGCCTACTCGCAGCAGGCGTTCTGGCGGTGAAGACCCGTCTGATCCAAAATGCCAAGCTCTATTTTGCATTGCCATGTCTCGTGAGTGGGTAGCCGCTGCGGCATTGAGTTGTGGGCTGAGAAACAGAGTTGTGAGGCCGCGTGATGACCGAATACTATTTATACTATCCAACATATTAAATTGGATCTTGCTGATGTCTGCCTCTTCAATAAGATACGTACGCTGATACGGTAGTCCATTTGGGCCCAAATTATTTGCAGTATTTTGAGTGCACCCTACTAGAATTAGTAAATTAACTACCACTAGTATGCGAAAACTCATGCTAAATTCCTTTTTGCTTGGTGTGTCTTAGACCGAATGAGCCACCAATCAAACCCAAAACTGGTAAATTTTTTAGTAACAACTCTTTGATTTGCGCGATGGGTTTTTTTTGGATACTAGGGAGTTAATAGATTTGGAGTAAATAATGAGTAAACCTAGCCTATTGATCCCAAGGCGTATTTTTTTGGCTGGAGTGACATCATTGACGGGCACTGTTGCCCTTTCTCAAAACGTTGAGCCCCCAAGTAGTGTTGAGGAAGAAAAAGCAGTTTCTGGAGTGTCTCGCCGCAACATAAGTAGTTTTAGAATGCTCGATTGGCGTTCTTATTTTAACACTTTAAGGCATGGTGCAATTTTATCTGATATTAGTTCTCGGGCAATACACTTTTGGTCAGAAGACGAATCAATCTACAAACTATATCCGACCTCCGTGCCAATCACAGACGATTTGACACGAAAAGGTCGTACTGAGGTCGTTCGAAAGGTGGTAGGCCCCTCGTGGCGGCCTACTCCAGAGATGCGCATACGTAATCCGGAGTGGCCTGAATTTATTGGCCCTGGTCCAGATAACCCGCTGGGGTCGCACGCGCTTTATTTGTCTTGGACATATTACCGCATACATGGGACACATGACACTCGGAAAATAGGACGAAAATCCTCCAATGGATGTATTGGGCTTTATAATGAACAAATTGCAGAATTGTTTAGTTTAACGAAGGTTGGTACCCAAGTGTTAATTATTTGAGTAGTAGTTTGTAAGTTAATAACCTAATTAATAAAATTAAGGTAAAGTTCTAGTTATGGAGAATATAATGAAAAACCTATTTTTGGCATCTGTGTTCGCAGTATCAGCAACAACAGCGTTCTCAAGCGATATTAGTAAGCCTATAATGGACCCAAAAGTTGTAGCTTCCACAATTGAGGCGGTTCCCAGTAGTTTTGCCAAAGGTTGGTTCATTCCACTGTTTTTGATCACCATCTTAGGGATTGCATCTAAATAATGCGGGTTATTTCTGTAGAACAGATAAAAACCCCTATTTTTTAAAAAGGCGCACCCGTAATTCTTTATTTACAACCAGCCTTTTAGATTTTCAGAAATCACATTAGTCAAGGCCGCGATATGGTTTTCGCTATCGTTCAGGCATGATATATATGTAAAGTTCTCACCGCCCGCGTGCTCAAAGCTTTCCTTGATCTCTTCGTTAATCTCTTCAAGTGTTTCAATGCAATCTGCAGAAAAGGCGGGCGCGCATACGGCAATATTCTTTTGTCCTTTTTGTGCCATACGCGCCACCTCCTCAACTGTATATGGTTGTAACCATTGCTCTGGTCCAAATTTTGATTGGAAAGTGGTGATGATCTGTGTGTCATCCCACCCTAGTTTTTCTTTGAGTAGGCGCGTGGTTTTCTGACACTGGCAATGATAGGGATCGCCCTGCATTAAGTAACGTTTTGGTACTCCATGATAAGAACAAACTAAAACATCAGGCCGGATTTCTTTTTTTGCATAGGCCCGTTCAATTGAGTTGGCTAAGGCCGCAATATAGTCAGCACGGTCAAAATAGGGACTAACCGTCCGAGCCGAGGGCTGCCAGGTCTGCTTCATAAGGCTGCGGAAAAATTCATCATTTGCTGTTGCTGAGGTTGCGCCTGCGTATTGCGGGTACAGGGGAAAAAATAAAATCTTCTGACAACCTGCATCAACCATTCTTTGCACTACAGATTGTGTGGATGGATTGCCGTAGCGCATGCAATACTCAACCACTACTTCGCTACCATGACGTTTTGCAACTTCTGCGCGTACCGCCTCTGTTTGAGCTTTGGTAATAGTCATTAAGGGGCTCTCATTTGCCGTTTTGTTCCAGATCGATTTATAGGCTGCACCAGAGGAAAAGGGCCGTTTGGTTAAAATAATTAGCTGAAGTAATGGCTGCCAAATCCAAGGGCTATAATCTATGACTCGGCGGTCAGATAGAAATTCCCCTAAATAACGACGCATAGACCAGTAATCATAATGATCTGGTGTACCTAAGTTGGATAACAAAACTCCAATTTTTGGTACCTTGACCTTGGGGTGATCTGCTGTTGCAGTAGTAATGGACAAAAATAATGGTTGCTGCTCGTTCACGGTAAATTCCTCGCTTCTCTGCACTCAAGTAACTGCGGAATGCGTTTCGTCAATCGCTAGGTAGATTTTTTGCTTCTTTAAGGGCTTGTTGCAGTGTTTTAGTAACTGACCCGGGCTTAAGCGGTTTTGGTTG
>JAVLEV010000186.1:0-4121 GCA_031920365.1 Planktomarina sp.
TGTTAATGGTTGTCACAGCTAGCCAATAAGACGCGAGGTCTGTTTTAATCTGATGTTTTGTGGTGGGTAGAATGGTGGGTAGAGTTTTTCTTTTTAACTATTATTAAAATAAAACAACTACTTAATAAGGTATAGTGGCGGATCGACAGGGATTCGAACCCTGGAGACGGTCACCCGCCTACACACTTTCCAGGCGTGCGCCTTCGACCACTCGGCCACCGATCCGTTATGGCGGTTTATGAGACTGCGGCCAAGGTTTCAAGAGCATAAATTATAGTTTTTTCTCTAGCATTATGACCGCCAATCATTCCGTAACAAAGCTGTAAAATTATTTTCCCAGCCTAGATTCCATCTGGTAGATCAGGTCTTAAGGCTTCAGGGTTCCGGATCCAAATGTCACGCTGTGTAAAGGGGATTTCGATACCATTGGCCGTAAGTGCCTCTGCAATCTGATGGTTAAGTTCAGATTTTACACTAAGTCCATAATTAATATCCCGGAGCAACGCACGGATTTCAAAATTGAGAGAATCTGCACCAAAACCCTGAAAAATTACCGATGGGGGCGGATCTAACAGTACCATCGGGTGCCCAGCCGCTAGTGGCTTCAAGATTTCCTCAATCTTACGGGTATCATTGCCATAGGCAACTCCGACTGGCAAAATAATGCGTCCAACTGAGCTACCATGAGTATAATTGGTCACAGTACCAGACACCAAATCAGCATTAGGCACGATCACATCTGTGCGATCAAACGTTTGAATACTTGTTGAGCGCACAGAAATTTTACTGACAATACCCATATTGCCACCAACCTCGATCCAATCACCAACACTGATCGGTCGTTCTATCAACAAGATAATGCCTGATACAAAATTTGATACGATATTTTGCAAACCAAAACCAATACCAACCGATAGTGCACCGGCCACAATAGCCAGTGAAGATAGATCAAGTCCAGCAGATGTAATTGCTGTCAGAGCTGCAATAAAAATACCAATGTATCCTACGCCAGACACAATAGCGTTTTGTCCTCCCACATCAACTTTGGTTTTTGCCAAAATCCGATTTTTCAAGGTGCGCTGAATAAGCCGAGTGAATAAAAGACCAATCGCAAAGACAATAACTAACTCCAGCACCGCGCCAGGTGACAGTTGCACATCACCTAAAGTGACCCCAGTTTTAAACTGCGTCCATAATTCAGTCAGTTGGGATACTCGTGCCCCCCAAAATAGTGCAAAGACCGGCAGCGATATTACAATAAGCACTGCGTTTATCATAACTGCCGTAAGGCTGTCATGGCCCGCTACTCTGTCCGCTACCAATATCGCAGAGAGATCCCGCATCGCCTCAAAAGTCACAAAAAGAACAGCCAACAAACCCACAGACAACAGGCCTGGGAATAACAACCCATCGGCAGCATCTGAGTATCCAATGGATGCCAGTGTCAAAGATACCACTGAGACTGCGACTAAAGCCTGGCCTATCCGAACTACTAGGCCATGTGGCGCTTTAGGTAGTGCTTGATCGTGAGTAGCACCTGTAGTTTTTGTCCAAAGTACAGTTCCAAGGCGAAAGGCCAGCGCCGAGGCCATAAGCACTAAAATAAAAGAATAAACTGCTATCGTGCCGATACTGAAGTCACTAAAACTTTGTAAAGTTTTCATAAACAGTTCTGCGGACAGTAACAGCCCAAGCCATTGAGTTATGAGCCGAGCTTGCGGAAGAAATGAAGTTTGAAGTGAAACTGGACTTTTTGCCAGTTCGTCTTTTGGAAATAAGCGTTTTGAAACCCAGCGGCTGCCAACAAATGGGACCGCAATCCATATCATATTTCCCAGCAGTAGAGCCAGATCACTATTATGAAGCCGTGATATATCCCAAGCGTAGGTTAGTAGATAAAGGCTCAGAAGTGTGATTGCCAACTGCCCCAAAGAACGCAGATAAGAGGTAAATCCGATTACATATGGATCTTCAGCGCGCCTAAACGTCAGTACGGCCCGCCCCATCCAGCGGCGCCCCTGTGTCATCAGCACTGCTACAGCCACCAAAAGAGATATGATAAGAGGCATTTGATCTCGGGTTTTTTTTCGTACCACAGGCATATTCCACGCTGTGGAAACGCTGTTTGTAATAGCTTGAAACTGCTCAGCAAGCTGAACTATCGCCATCGGCCAAATACGAACGTCTAGCGGTGAAACTCCCAGACGCATTAAATTTGCAGCTAGTTGCGCCGCAAGAGCTGCATCAATCTCACGGATTAGCCCATCCGCCCGCTCAAATGCCTCTTTGGCCCGAATACGCGGCGCATTCAAAACCTCAATTTCAGCATTAAGCGCAGAACGTCGGCTCGCAATATCGAGAATCTCAACACCGTTTCCTGGCAAAGGTCCCAGTGCCGCAAGTTGAGCCCTTAAGTTATCAAGACGTGCAGTATTTGCACCTTGCGCCGTTACAAATTCAGTACGTCTCAACGCAAGCTGCTCTCGCAATTTTGTCAAAAACGTCTCAGCAGCAATACCGCTTACGAGCGTGTCCTGCGCCATAGAAGCGGTCGCAGCCCAACGGTCATAGTCTGGGGACGCCCCAGACGTGCTTTGCGCAATCCCAACTATGCCCCATAGAGTTAAGCATAGAGCAAGTACAAACCTAAGAGGGGTCATAAACTGTTTTAATATCACGACTAGTCTCCATCCATTCTGGAACTTCAAATCCTTTTGAACGCAAGAAATCAGGGTTAAAGAGTTTAGATTGGTAGCGTGTTCCATAGTCACATAGGATTGTTACGATAACGTGGCCGGGGCCCATCTCGTGGGCCATCCGCACAGCACCGGCTATGTTAATTCCAGAAGATCCACCCAAAACAAGGCCCTCATTCCGTAGAAGGTCAAACACGTATGGCAAGGCCTCTACATCTGGGATATTATAAGACATATCCGGTATAAAACCTTCTAAATTTTTAGTAATTCGCCCCTGCCCAATTCCCTCACTGATAGAGCCACCAGATGAGGCCAAAGTACCGGTTGTGTAAAAGCTATGCAAAGCCGCACCATCTGGGTCGGCCAAGGCCACTTTCACGCCTTTGGGCTGTAAATACTTACCCACGCCAGCAATCGTGCCCCCTGAGCCTGCAGCACAGATAAACCCATCCACTTTCCCATCGGTTTGCGCCCAGATTTCGGGGGCGGTTGTTTCAATATGCGACTGCCTATTGGCAGTATTGTCAAATTGATTAGCCCAAATTGCACCATGAGGCTCAGTTTTGCCTAATTCAATCGCCAAACGCTCGGAATAGCGCACATAATTGTTAGGGTTTTTATAGGGTGCAGCCGGCACCTCAACCAGTTCGGCCCCAGCAAGACGTAACATGTCTTTTTTCTCTGTACTTTGGGTCTCAGGGATCACAATCACAGTACGGAAGCCCATAGACGCCCCCACCAATGCGAGACCAATACCCGTGTTACCAGCAGTGCCTTCAACAATCGTCCCCCCCGGCTTGAGAGTGCCTGAAGCCACAGCGGCTTTGATTATATATAGGGCAGCACGGTCTTTCACTGACTGACCCGGATTCATAAATTCAGCTTTGCCAAGGATTTCACAACCAGTGGCATCGCTAGCTGCATTGAGCCTAATTAAGGGTGTATTACCAACTGCCGCAGCTAGATCCGAGTAGATAGTTGTCATTGCAAAACCTTTTTCTTTGCATCTTAATACGCCCCCTAGCGAGGAACCTCAAGAATTCTTGCGGAGGACGTCGCGATTAAGCGCCAACCAGTAGCCAGCGAGGGCCAAAGGCGCGACCGGAAGTTGGCCAGACTTTAAAAGGGAGAGGAAGTCAGCAAAGGGCAAGATATGGCCTTGGATATCTTCGGCCTCTTCCTCCAACCCACTCAATATTGCTGCGGCATCGTCAATATCAGCGATACCCACATATATATTAAAATATTCAGTGCTACACCCTGGCGAGGCATAACCACTGTGCACCTTGTGTAGAGCACGCAGGGCCAACCCAGACTCCTCATGGGTTTCACGCATCGCTGCCATCTCCGGAGATTCACCCACATCAACTCGCCCCGCAATGGGTTCCATTAACCAGGGGTTGGGATCATCACGTAAAAATGGGC
>JAVLEV010000187.1:0-4067 GCA_031920365.1 Planktomarina sp.
ACGTCTTACTTGCTTGATGGAGCTGCTTTACGCTACCGGAATGCGGGTAACCGAGTTGATTAGCCTACCAGTTTCTGCTGCCCGTGGGGACCCCAAAATGATTTTAGTTCGAGGCAAAGGGGGCAAAGAGCGGATGGTCCCTCTATCCCCTACAGCGCGGGACTCAGTTTTACGTTGGCTTTCGTTGAGAGATAAAGATAAAAATAACATAAAATCTTCATTTCTATTTCCTTCACGGGGCAAGAAAGGACATTTAACCAGAATTTGGTTTTTTCAGCAAATCAAAAAATTAGCCGTTATGGCAGGATTAAATCCAGATAAAGTCACGCCACACAGTCTGAGGCATGCCTTTGCTACTCATTTATTAGTTGGTGGTGCTGATTTAAGGACAATTCAGACACTCTTAGGTCATGCAGACATTGCCACTACAGAAATTTACACTCACATCCAAGAGGAAAGGCTTAGTGAGCTGGTACTGAAGCACCACCCTTTAACAATTCCTTTATGAGCAGGTAAATGATGGAAAATTTCGAATTTAACAGTGGTTTTTGGATTACAGTTGGAGCAATCCTTATCCTTTTAATTATGTCTGGTTTTTTTTCAGGATCCGAAACAGCATTAACCGCTGCTTCGCGCAGCAAATTGCAAGCAAAAGCAAATAAAGGATCGGCTGGTGCAGCACGCGCTTTAAAAGTTACAAATGATAACGAAAAACTCATTGGATCAGTACTACTCGGAAATAACTTGGTCAACATTTTGGCTACTGCATTGATTACAGCCCTCTTCACCCAAATGATGGGAGAAAATGGTATTGTTCTAGCAACTTTGCTAATGACTTTTTTAGTTCTAGTATTTGCCGAGGTCCTGCCCAAAACTTACGCCATCACCAATCCCGAAAGCGCCGCAATTCGCGTATCGCGGTCAATATCAATATTTGTATTCATCTTCGCACCTATTGTAAGTTTTGTGCGCCTTTTAGTGCGAGGTGTGCTGTGGATCTTTGGCGTAGCTACAGACCCTGATACGAATGTTTTAGCTGTCCGTGATGAAATTGCTGGTGCGCTAACACTTGGGCACCAGGAGGGCGTCGTAGAAAAAGAAGACCGAGACCGCATATTAGGCGCTCTTGATCTTTCAGATCGAGCAGTTGAAGAGATAATGTTGCACCGCTCTGGAATCGAAATGATAGATGTTTCTTTACCACCAGATGAAATTCTATCACAATGTTTAGAAAGTGCTCATACGCGTCTACCCCTTTATCGGGGAAATCCTGAAAATATCGTAGGCGTTATACATGCTAAGGACTTGGCCCGAGCAATGGTCAAACTAACACGCGACAGTAAAAACCGTGATAAGGCACTTGCACAGTTTAAAGTACTTGATGTGGCAATGAAGCCATACTTTGTTCCTGAAACTACACCGTTAGACGATCAAATGAGGCAGTTCTTAAAACGCCATACACATTTTGCATTGGTTGTTGATGAGTATGGCGCTTTGCAGGGTTTAATTACATTAGAAGATATTCTTGAAGAAATTGTAGGTGAAATTACGGATGAATTCGATAAAAACGACCTTGAAGTTACTAAAGCACAAGATGGTCATGTGATTGTTGATGGGGCTATGACCATCCGCGATTTAAACCGTGCCCAAGAATGGGGTCTTCCCGATGAAGAAGCCAACACTTTGGCAGGGCTGGTAATACATGAGGCACAGATGATCCCTTCAGAGGGGCAAGTATTCGTGTTTTATGGTTTTAGATTTGAGGTAGTTGCCCGTAAAGAAAACCGCATCACACGTCTCAAAATTCAAAAGTTATAAACACTTACATTAATAGGCAAAGTAGCTTTAACTTAAAGCTTCTCAGACATAGGTATCCTACAACAAATTGTAATAAAAAAGTGATTGCCTTGGACCTCCCCTAGAAAAACGTGTTTTTCTGTGTGATTATCTATGACAACCCAAAATTTGTAGGTTAATTCTGAAAACTAAGAACATCAACATGAACATTTCCAAAATAAGTTGAATACAAAATCTGTCGAAGGACGGGCCTTAACTTTCGAACTATTCGGGACTAGTATATTATATAAAGCTCATGCCCTTAGCCCATAATAGCTAACGTTAATCGCAGAATTTATTTACGGGCAATCACGCGACTATGAATTTTTTTGGTTAAAATCCGACTTATTAAGGAAAACTTAAAATACTATTAAAAGGTTTATTGTAGATAATAAGTTTTATAGTCAAATTAAGTAATGGTTTATATTGCTTTTAAAGCTAGGACAGCATTCATGCCACCAAAAGCGAAAGCATTTGAAACCGCCCCTGACACCTTTGCGTTACGTGCCATATTGGGCACCACGTCAAGGGCACAGTCTGGGTCAGCAACTTCATAGCCAATGGTGGGCGCAATAACGCCGTCGCGCAGAGCCATTATACAAGCTAGTAGCTCCACAGCCCCAGTTCCGCCAATTAAATGCCCATGCATAGATTTAGTAGATGAGATCATTAACTGATCTGTTTGTACGCCAAAAACATCTAAAATAGCAGAACATTCAGTTTTATCATTGGCCGCCGTGCCCGTACCATGAGCGTTAATATAGCCAATTTCGCTAACATCCATTTTAGCATCTAATAAAGCACCTTGCATCGCCCGAGCGGCCCCTTGTTTGGTTGGCATTACAATATTTGACGCATCTGATGTCATAGCAAACCCTACGATTTCTGCGAGAATTTCTGCACCCCTATCTGTCGCATCTTTATAGGTTTCCAGAACAAACACTCCAGCCCCCTCGCCCTGTACCATACCAGAACGATTTAAGGAAAAAGGACGACAAGCATTATTGGACATCACACGCAGACCTTCCCAGGCCTTGATTCCACCGAAGGTTAGCATTGCCTCTGAGCCGCCAGCGATCATTGATCTCGCCATCCCACTGCGCACCATTTGGAAGGCCAACCCGATAGCATGATTCGAACTGGCACATGCTGTCGAAACGGTAAAAGATGGACCTTTCAGATTAAACTCCATTGAAACATGACTAGTTGCCGCATTATTCATCAATTTAGGTACCACAAGGGGATGTACGCGATTTTTACCTTCTTTATAAACAGCCCGATAATTATCTTCCCAGGTATTCATTCCACCTGCAGCAGTACCAAGAATTACTCCAGACCTTTCAGCCAAGTCTCCAGAAAAGATAATCCCAGATTCTGTGATAGCTTCACGAGCAGCTAAAAGACTAAATTGGGTGAACCTGTCATATAGTGAAAGTTGTTGTCTATTAAAATAATAGGCCTCATCGAAGTTTTGAACCGGCGCTCCAATCTTTATAGATAAACGCTCTACATCACAAAAATTAAGCTGTCGAATACCACAATGACCTTCACGCATGGCTTCCAGAGTTTTAGGCACATTTGAACCCAAAGCATTGATTGTACCTGCGCCCGTGATTACTACCCGGTTCATGCTTTAAGCTTGCTCAACAACCAATTTTTCCATTGCTAAAACGATCGAACGAATAGATGAAATATCAAAATCACTGTTTTTCGGTGAATTCGCGTTAAACGGTACTTCAATATCAAACTCTTCTTCGAAAGCGAAAATACTTTCGACGACGCCAAGACTATTGATTCCGAGGTCACCTAGGGTCGCTTCAAGCTTTACGTCGCTCACATTGAGCAGGGCCTGGTCAGCAATAATTTGAATAACTTTATTCCGAACACTCATAAAAAACCCCTTTTTATTGGATGTAGAGCCTTTATTCAGATTTTGAAATAGCTTTTTTAAGCT
Organism: Planktomarina sp.; assembly: GCA_031920365.1. Taxonomy (GTDB): domain Bacteria; phylum Pseudomonadota; class Alphaproteobacteria; order Rhodobacterales; family Rhodobacteraceae; genus Planktomarina. The sequence continues at coordinate 3,791 of JAVLEV010000187.1, forward strand.
CTACAATATTTTGTAGTAAGCGCGGCAAACGGCGTAAGGTTTTATAAATATTAAGTTGGGTTTGCATTTCCACCGCAGGATAACCTAGCATTACGCGACCAGCTGGAATGTTGCTCAACACTTTGGTGGCCCCTCCAGTGATTACATTATCACCAATAAATATGTTGTCACTAACACCGGTTTGACCACCTAAAACTACATTATTTCCAATAAAAGAGGATCCAGCGATGCCAACCTGTGAGCAAATCATACAATTTGAACCAATTTTTACATTATG
>JAVLEV010000188.1:0-3975 GCA_031920365.1 Planktomarina sp.
CTTTTGGCATACCCCCACCCATTGCACCGCTGGTAATTTGTTCTTGTGCTGCTGCCAGTTCGGCTGGGCTGGGGCCACCTTGGCCGCCCACCATACCTTTAAGTGCACCCAGACCACCGCGTTTACCAAGCTTTTTCATCATATCTGCCATTTGCCGGTGTTGTTTTAGCAACTTGTTAAGATCGCTGACTTCCATGCCTGATCCTGCGGCAATCCGTTTTTTGCGACTCGCTTGTAACAAGCCCGGATTGGCACGTTCTTTTTTAGTCATGGAACCAATCAAAGCGATTTGACGTTTCAGAAGGCTATCATCCAAGCCTGCTTCTTCGATTTTCCCCTTCATCTTCGCCATGCCGGGCATCATCCCCATAAGCCCCTGCATGCCACCCATTTTTTGCATTTGCTCTAACTGGCTACGCAGGTCGTTCATATTGAACATGCCCTTTTGTAGGCGGCGCATCATTCGTTCAGCCTGTTCGGCTTCTAGTGTTTCTTGGGCTTTCTCTACCAGTGCGACGATATCGCCCATGCCTAAAATACGGCCAGCTACCCGCTCAGGTTCAAAGGTTTCAAGAGCGTCCATTTTCTCGCCGGAGCCCACAAACTTTATTGGTTTTCCGGTTACAGCGCGCATTGATAGAGCTGCTCCGCCGCGACCGTCGCCATCCATACGGGTCAGGACGACGCCTGTTATGCCAATTTTCCCATCAAATTCTTCTGCCACTTCAACGGCAACTTGACCGGTGAGGCCATCTACTACCAGCAAGGTTTCACGGGGGGAGACGGCATCGCGCACGTCTTCTACCTCTTGCATCAATGTTGCGTCAATTTGCAAACGCCCTGCAGTGTCGAGCATGTAAACGTCATAGCCACCTAGGGTTGCCTGTTGCTTGGCGCGTTTAGCAATCTGCACAGCGGTTTCGCCGGCCACGATTGGCAGAGTGTCTACGCCAACCTGTATACCCAAAATTGCTAGCTGCTCCATCGCTGCTGGGCGATAGATGTCCAGTGAGGCCATCAAGACCTTTTTACCTTCACGGTCTGACAGACGTTTTGCTAATTTACCACTGGTCGTGGTTTTGCCTGAGCCCTGTAGGCCTACCATTAAAATAGCAGCGGGTGGGTTGTCAATTTTGAGATCACCCGGTTCACCTTCGCCACGCAGGGTATCGATCAAGGCATCGTGAACAATTTTAATAACTTGCTGGCCAGGGGTCACAGATTTGGTGACTGCAGACCCAGTGGCTTTGGCTTGGACTTTTTTGACGAATTCACGGGCTACGGCTAGACTGACATCTGCTTCCAAAAGTGCCACACGCACTTCCCGCAGGGCAGTTTTTACGTCGTCTTCGGAAAGTGCACCTTGTTTGGTTAGCCGATCAAAGACACCGCTTAGGCGTTCAGATAGATTTTCGAACATGGCCCTGCCCCTTTCTCAGTATCACGATACAACCAATATTGTGTTTCGCTACGAATTTTTCCAAGCCAAAACCAAAAAAGCACCCGTGGGCGCAGCGCGCTGACGGGTGGCGATCCTGGCAAAAGCCTAAGGACCGGAAGAACAAAGCTCCCGGAATTAAGACGCCAATACATGCTTAAATAGATTAGAGTCAAGCTTACATGAGATATTATGCCTCTGGCTATCGGTGTATTCCTCAGTTGGAAAGTGCATGAAATACCATTAAGCAGGGTATCAGGAACCTGATACGTGGATATTTTGGCTCTGTTGGCAAAATATGCGCTGCATGGTGGTCAAATGCAGAGCGAGGGAAGCAGATGCTAAATTCAGTAACGGCTCAATTCGCGAAACAATTGCAGCATATGTTGCCTGCAGCGGCCTTTCCGGATCTTAGTGACAAATACCTTACAGAACCGCGCGGCCGCTATTACGGCTCTGCAGGGCTTTTAGTTGCCCCAGATTGCACCGAGCAGGTGTCACAGATCATGCAGACAGCGGAGCAAGCTCGAGTTGCCGTCCTGCCCTATGGCGGCGGAACGGGTCTTGTTGGGGGCCAGGTTTTGACTAGCGTTGCGGGCGGCCCGCCCGCCCCGCTTGTTTTGAGCCTAGAGCGAATGCGGAGGATCAGAGCCTGCTACCCAGAAGAAAATGTTTTGGTGGTGGAGGCTGGCGCTGTTTTGGCCGAGGTACAGGCTGCCGCCGCGCAGGTGAACCGTCTTTTTCCACTGTCTCTGGCCTCTGAAGGCACGGCACAGATAGGTGGGCTCTTGGCGACTAATGCCGGGGGAGTAAATGTTTTGCGATATGGCATGGCTCGAGATCAGGTGCTTGGTATTGAAGCTGTCATGGCTGATGGGCAAATCTTCAACGGTCTCAAGCGCCTGCGGAAAGACAATACTGGGTATGATTTGCGGCATTTGCTGATTGGATCTGAGGGTACGTTGGGCATTATAACAGCGGCGAGCCTTAAGCTTGCTCCGCGTCCAAGCGCTGAGGGCACGGCGCTGTTGACGGTGCAAAGCCCCCGCGCGGCGCTCGAATTGTTGAGCCGTACAAAAGAGATCATGGGTGAAGGTATTTCTGCCTTTGAGATCATCTCAGCACAGGGTTTGCAGTTTTTGGCTGAGATATTTCCGCAGATGCGCCAACCCTGGCCTGAACCTCCGGAATGGTCTGTCTTACTACACGTTGGGTTGTCTGGAGGCATGGAGCCAGAGCAAGCTTTTGAGATACTATTTGAGCGGGCCTCTGATTTGATACTAGATAGCGTGATTGCGCAATCTCAGCAGCAAACCAAGGATCTTTGGGCCTTGCGTGAAACCATCCCGATAGCCAATAAGGCGATTGGTGCGATTTGCTCGTCTGATATTTCGCTGCCGCTGTCTGAGGTGCCGAGGTTTATTGAATCTGCAACTCTGCGTATTGCAAAATTTGGCGCGGTGCGTGTTAATTGTTTTGGACATTTGGGCGACGGAAACTTGCATTATAATATCTTCCCTCCGGCAGGGGTGGATGTTGCAGATTACGTCGATATTCGGGATGATCTGCAACAAGAGGTGCACTGCTTGACCCATGAATTAGGTGGGTCGGTCTCCGCAGAACACGGCGTTGGGCGGTTAAAGGTGGACGATATAGCAACCTTTGGGGATCCGGTGAAATTGCACCTTATGCGCCAAATCAAAGATACGCTGGACCCACAGGGCATTTTAAACCCAGGCGCGGTTTTACCACAAAAAATATAGGTTGGATTTAGAACCTGGCCTTGATCTCATCGGCAAGCTAGGCCGCAACACCGTTTGGCCAGCTTAATATTGCCATAGAGGCGTGGCTGTGTCTGAAGATTGTCATAAATATATTTCTTTAATAAATGTACAATTTACCTTTCAGTATTTGAGGTTGTAAATATGACTTTGCTGCCTGTGCTTTTTATCTATGGGGAATTTACGTGTGGGCACTATGAGGCTATGGGGCGTGGCATGACACATTATTTCCCTCCGATGAACCCGCTTGACGTTGTTTACCTTGATCATGAAATTCTGGTGGTCAACAAGCCCTCTGGCTTGCTGTCTGTGCCGGGGCGGGGAGCGCTGTTGGCGGATTGTCTGATTACCCGCATTAAATCAGAGTACCCCACGGCCTTGCTGGTCCACCGCTTGGACCGGGACACTTCTGGGGTGATGGTCTTTGCTCTGTCGCCCAATGCGCAGCGTCATTTGGGGCTGCAATTTGAGAAACGCCAGACTAAGAAAACATATGTTGCGAGGGTCTGCGGGCAGCTTAAAGCGGATACAGGTACGGTTGATCTGCCGATCATCGTGGATTGGCCTAACCGCCCCAAACAAATGATCTGCCACGAAACCGGACGTGCCGCAGTAACCGACTGGCAAGTGATCAACCGGGATAGGGGCGAAACCCGGGTGAAGCTGAGCCCTAAGACTGGACGCTCACACCAATTACGGATCCATATGTTGGCGCTGGGCCACCCAATTTTGGGCGATCCTTTCTATGGCACCCCC
>JAVLEV010000189.1:0-3854 GCA_031920365.1 Planktomarina sp.
CCTTGTATTTAAATCAACCTACGTCAAATGACGTACCGTCAATTGACGTATGCTGAGACCAATAGTTTCGTGATACCCTTTTCATGCAAACGTAGTTATTGCGAAAAACTGGCGTTTGCATGAACCTAATAGGCCATTTTTATAGACTGTTTAATTTAATTACAGTTGAGGAATGACCAGAACAAAGGGAGGAGTTATAACATGTCAAAATCGATGAAGTCCTCAATGCGGCGAGGTATTGTACTAGCGATAGCATCGTTACCGGCCATTGCTCTAATGAGCCACTCTGCAGCGGCGAACGCTGACTTTCCAACAAGCGTGGTAAATACAACAGGATTAGCAGTGACTGACGACACAGTGACTGTTGGTATTTTGCACTCAATCACTGGTTCAATGGCGATAAGTGAGACTGGGTCTGTTCAAGCTGAAAAGCTGGCGATTAAACAAATAAATGAGTCTGGCGGCGTCCTTGGCCGTCAAGTCAAGTGGATACAAGAAGACGGGGCAACAGACTGGCCAAATTTTGCAGAAAAGGCTAAAAAACTAATAGTAAACGATAAAGTAGCGGCGGTTATGGGCTGCTGGACTTCTGCGTCAAGGAAGGCGGTTCTTCCAGTTTTCGAACAGTACAATAATATGCTATACTACCCTACGATGTATGAGGGATTAGAAGCGTCAAGAAATGTTGTGTACACAGGTCAAGAAGCTACTCAGCAAATTTTAGCTGGTATCGATTGGATCGTGAAAGAAAAGAAGCCAAAGACTTTCTATTTTGTTGGTTCAGACTATATTTGGCCGCGCACTTCATTTAAAATCGCAAGAAAGCACATCGAGAATGTGTACGGCTTAAAGGTTATTGGTGAACAATATTACCCGCTTGGCCACACGCAATTTAACTCTGTTATTAATAAGATGAAGTTAAAAAAACCTGATGTTATATTTTCAATTGTTGTCGGGGGCTCAAACGTTGCGTTTTATAAGCAAATAACGGGTGCAGGGGTGGATCTCACGAAGCAAACTGTGATTACGATTTCTGCAACCGAAGATGAAGTTCGTGGTATCGGCGGTGAAAACATTCACGGCACGTATATGTTTGCAAAATATTTCCAAAGTTTACCAAACGAAAATAACCAAGCGTTCATCAAAGCATTTAAAGAAATGTGGGGAGACGACATTGTTATTGGGGACGTTACCAATAATGCCTACCTTGGCCCTTGGTTGTGGAAAGCGGCTGTGGAGAAAGCAGGTAGCTTCGACATCGATAAAATTAAGGCGGTAAATCCTGGAATTGAAATGACCAATGCCCCAGAGGGCTACGTCCGCATTCATGAAACTAATCATCACTTATACAGTAAGTTGAGGGTTGGGCGCGCTCGAATGGATGGTCAATTTGATGTGGTTCATGAATCTGGATTGATGGAGCCAGACCCTTTCCCCGAAGGTTACCAATAATCAACTAACAGTCAGTGCATCCACCCAAGGGGTGCTCTGACTAATAAAATGAGACTTGAAAACCATCCTCTAATACAACCTGCGCTTCGCAGTTAAATGCTTATGAAAGGCACATGGAATGTTTGGATATACATTTGGCGAATTAGGTTCTATTTTTGCAATGCAGGGTTTTGCAGGGCTTATTTTATTTTCAGTTTTTCTGTTGATGGGGCTAGGGCTTGCCATAATTTTTGGGCAACTTGGCGTGATTAATATGGCTCACGGCGAATTTATGATGATTGGAATGTACTTAACCTATGTGACACAATTAGTCTTTCTGCAATTTCTACCCGACTTGATGAGCATATACTTTTTCGTCGCAATGGCGGTAGCATTTTTTTTCACGGCGATACTAGGAGGGTGCGTGGAGTGGCTAGTTATTCGCCACCTATATCGAAGGCCGCTTGATACCCTTTTAGCAACCTGGGGTATAAGCTTAATTTTGCAACAAAGTATCCGCGTTGTTTTTGGCACGCGTGAAGTTGGTGTGATAAAGCCAGACTGGATGATGGGTTCTATTTCTTTGACCGATATGATTGACATACAGATCTATGGTTTGGTTGTAATGGGCATAACTATTTTTCTTACTATTTTAGTGATGTTTGCAATGCTCCGCTCGGTATGGGGAAAGCATGTTCGCGCAGTTGTTCAAAATAGAGAGATGGCTGGAGCAGTTGGAATAAATACAGCTCGAACAGACAGAATGACGTTTGCAATTGGATGTGGGATAGCTGGAATAGCTGGTAGCGCGTTTACAATGATTAGTTCCACTGCACCAGACGCAGGCCAACACTATATAGTCGACACTTTCCTTGTAGTGGTATTTGGTGGTGCTGGAAGCCTGTTTGGCACCATTGTATCGGCGTTCACAATTTCTCAGCTTCAATCTACGCTTGAATTTTTCATAACAGGGTCCATGGCAAAAGTTTGGACCCTTCTGATTGTAATCGGTATCCTAATGATACGACCACAAGGTTTGTTTGCCTTGAAGATCCGTCGGTAAGGAGTTTACGAAATGAACAAAATATTCCATGGAGACGCAAGATATCACTTCCTTATACTTGCAGTGCTTTTACTTATCATATTTCCAATAGGTTTGGACGTGTTTCGCCTCAATCTTGTTGGCAAATACTTGACATACGCCTTTGTCGCGATTGGTCTTGTCATCTGCTGGGGAGCTGGAGGTATCCTTAGTCTTGGTCAAGGAGTGTTTTTTGGTGTTGGAGGGTATCTGATGGCGATGAACCTCAAACTAGAAGCAGCAAAAGCAGATATTGGTTGCACCCGAGCATTACAGGAAACAGGATCCTGTATTGTACAGTCCACTCCGGGCATTCCGGACTTTATGGATTGGGCCTCAATGACTGAAATACCGATATTTTGGGGGTTTTCGCACAGCCTCTTTTTGACCATAATCATGATTTTAACTGTTCCCGCGTTGTTAGCCTTTATTCTCGGATTTGCAATGTTTAGGCGTCGGGTTGGAGGTGTCTATTTTGCAATTATTACTCAAGCGATGGCAGCACTTCTTAGCATTTTAATTATTGGTAACGCGGGATACATTGGTGGTTTTAATGGCATTACTGATTTGCGCACGCTCAAGGATTGGGACATTCGCACAGATGACGCAAAAGTTTTAATATACTTTTTGACGGCCGTACTTTTACTAATTGCGTTAGCAGTTGCACAAATTGTTCTAAATTCCAAGTTGGGGAGAGTAATTATTGCAGTGCGCGGTCAGGAAGATCGCGTACGGTTCTCTGGGTACAGCGTAGCCAATTTTAAGTTAGCAGCATTCTGTTTTGGCGCATTCATGGCAGGCATTGGTGGTGCCTTATTTACTATGAATGTTGGTTTCATTCACGCCAATTTTGTCGGAATTGTACCTTCGATTGAAATGGTTATTTTCTGCGCAGTTGGTGGACGCTTCTCAATCTTTGGAGCCGTCTATGGTACGCTGCTGGTCAATGCAGCCAAAACTGTTTTTTCTGAGGCCTATCCTGAACTTTGGCTCTTTGCTATGGGGCTAATTTTTGTTGGTGTAGTGCTAGCATTCCAAGACGGAATAGCTGGTTTTTATAAACAATCAATAGAACCTCGCCTCAAGCAGATGTGGTCCTCAGCAGCGTAATCCGAAATTTGTGAGAAATTTCGGTAACTAAAAGGAGATTGTATTGCAAGACAGCAACTCAAGCCAAAACAGTGTGCTTTCCGTTGAAAACCTTACTGTATCTTTTGATGGTTATAAGGTGGTCGATGGACTATCTTTTAATATCGACGAAAATGAACTGCGCGTAATAATTGGTCCAAACGGAGCCGGAAAAACCACCCTGTTAGATTTAATCAGCGGCAGAACTCAGCCC
>JAVLEV010000190.1:0-3786 GCA_031920365.1 Planktomarina sp.
TTAAGGGCATTGCCGTAACTTGTTTGGCCATTCGGTCGATGTGTTAGAGCAAGCAAAGCACAAATATGTAGGGACATGGATATCAGTAAGGTGAGTTTGTATCGTATCATTGATGAAGCAAAATGAATGACTAGGCTCTCGACCATCCCAGATCACTCACTCCACATCACCTGTGGCGTTTGCAGGCACCTTTTAGTTTCTTGATAGACGCCACCGCACGTCTCCCCAACCTGTTATTTACGTCCACACCGTAAATTGGCCGTAAATGAATGTCAAAAGGGGGTGTATTGGGTACTATTCTGTACACATGTAAGCACATGTAATATGAGTAAAATGCCTTATTTTACTACTTTATGCTATTTTGTAAGATATTTGGTGGTACCCGCGGCCGGACTCGAACCGGCACGGCCGTTAAGCCTGAGGATTTTAAGTCCTCTATGTCTACCATTCCATCACGCGGGCACAGGCGCGAACATAGGCAAATCTTGAGGCGTGTAAACCCAAGTTTTCTATAAATCTGTACCCAAATTTCGGATCAAATCTCGTTCTGGCGTAAAGGGGTTCAAAGCAAGCGCTTTGCGGAATTGAATTTCTGCCTTTGACGCCTGCCCCAAAGCCAAATACGTCAGGCCTGCGCCCGAAAGTGCACCCAAATGGCGGGGAAGTATACTCAAGGCTTTTTCTAGATCTGGCAATGCATCTTTGAAGTTCGAGCTTAAATAGCGTGCAAATGCACGCTGATTATAGCCTTCTGCGTAATCTGGGCAATATATTACAAGTTCAGTAAGAGTAGCTTCTGCCGCATTCAAATCGCCTTGGCGCATTTTTAGCATACCGCCATCTAACAATTGCTGAGCCTCGTCATTAGGCGCCTTTGTCCACAGAATCCATAACTGATCTGTAAAATTCCGCGCATCTTGTGGAGATTTTGCAAATTTTAAATCACTATATATTTGATTTAAATCACTAATTATCAGCTGATTTATTGGACAAGCTGCCACTACAGAACCAGCTGTCAATGACAAAAAGAATGCTATCACATATTTCATTTGATATGAGGTGGCTCATATAGCCAAACAGTCAAGACGCGGATAAGTTTAGCCTAGTTATTTTTTCGTATGACCTTACTAAACTGTGAAAAAATTTGATCATTGGAGCCGATAACTGTCCCATCTTCCGACATATTTCCACCGGGATAAATTGATTCAATAAAGCCACCAGATTCTTTTAAGATAATAATACCAGCCGCCAGGTCCCAAACCTGCAGTCGACGCTCCCAGACGCCATCAAACCGGCCTGCTGCAACGTAGGCTAAATCAAGCGCAGGTGAGCCCGAATTTCGAATTCCAGCCGTTACTGGCAAAATTTGCGCTAAGTCTTTCAGAGTTTGTGGTAGATCAGATCGACCCGCACTGGGGAGACCCGTCGCAAATACGCAATCAACCATAGAACGCCGACCAGAGACCCGCATTCGTGTTTCATTCATCCAAGCACCCTGACCTTTTTCAGCAAAGAAGCACTCGTCTTGCGCAGCATCGTAGATCACACCAGCAATAATTTCACCCTTGTGCTCAAGAGCGATTGTAATAGCGTAATGCGGAATACCATGTTGAAAGTTTGTGGCACCAGCCATCGGGTCTACAATCCACCGCCGCGTTGGATCTTTACCCTCGATTTCACTTCGCTCAGCCGCCAAAAAGCCATAAGTCGGACGAGCGTCCATTAATTCTTCTTTAACAACTTGATCAGCGTGCATATCAGCTCGGGCCACAAAGTCGCCTGCCCCTTTTACAGACACCTGTAGGTTTGCAACTTCACGAAAATCTTTAGCTAATGCTCGACCAGCCTTACGCGCAGTCGCAATCATTACATTCATATTTGCGCTTTGCGCCATGGTCATGCTCCTGCTGATCAGAGGCAGGCTATACGCGGCCTAAGCTTGCTTGCCAAGGCCTAGCTGAGTTGCATTTTTACAGGCTCTGTTCGCGCTAGCTTCAACAGATCGGCCATAAAAGATTTTGTCGTGTCTTCTCGGCGTGTTGCAGCGAAAAGCCTACGGGTTATCCCATGTTCCGTAAGTGGTCGCGTAACATAATCTGAATTGTAGCGTACCTCGCGCACAACCCAATCTGGAAGCACCGCAACACCACGATTTGAGGCAACCAACAGCAAAATAACAGCCGTAAGCTCAACCTGGCGCACGGACCGAGGTTCAATCCTGGCAGGCATTAAGAGCTGAGAGAATACATCAAGTCGCGGTCTATCTACCGGATAAGTTATCAAAACTTCATCCCGAAAATCCTGGGCTTCAATCCATTTCTTTTGAGCCAAGGGATGTTGTCTTGCGGCGACAAAAACTGGTTCGTAATCAAACAAAGGTGAGAATTCCAAATCTCGGTGTTCCTCTGGATCAGAAGACACCACTATATCCACTTCTTCTCGTACCAAAGCAGGCAGGGCGTCAAAAGCTAAACCAGGGCGTATATCTACATCTACATCAGGCCAAGCTTTTCTAAAGGCATCCAGCACTGGGAAAAGCCACTCAAAGCAAGCATGACACTCGATCGCAATGTGCAAGCGCCCAGCTTTTCCAGACAGCAAACCACGAAACTCTTCCTTTACTGCCTCGACTTCAGGCAAAACACGATCCGCGAGCTTAAGAATGCGCATTCCAGCGACAGACAACTTTAAAGGTTTGGTGCGCCTAACAAACAGATCAATACCCAGCTGATCCTCCAAGCCTTTTATTTGGTGAGATAAAGCAGACTGCGTAAGGTTTAGCATATCCGCTGCTTTCGATAGTCCACCTGACTTATGGATTGCACGTACAGCGCGAAGATGACGCATTTCGAAATTCATTTGGAAAAATTCTCATATTAAAATTGAAATATATGAGTTGTAATCATAATTATCTTCACCGTATTGTCAATTGGGAACTTATGTTTTGCTAGGACAGCATGACGATATTTCATTTGAATTTTTCCTCCTAAAAGCGTTTTGGCAGCCTTGTGGCTGCAGCAAGCTGCAAAAACATTATCACTTTTTTCACTACATTTTGTATCCGTTACATGCAGCCAAAACCCAACGGAAACTTTGAACAATTTGGCTGCATTAAACAAACTGGATCTTCGTCCTTTGCACGCACACATTACCTGGTCCTCGCAAGAAAATAGCCAACTGCCCCAATATTTAATAGCGGCTAAACGCGCTGGCGCTAAGGGCATTGCTTCCTAAGGCGGAGATGGGAAATCCCAGTGCCAAACAGTTCTCCAACTAATCTAAGCCGCGAAAAAATTAAAATGTAACCAGCTTTTGTGGTGGCTTACCTTGAGGTGTACCCCATGACACAAGGCGCCCTCAACGACTTGGGCATACTGCTTCGCAAACTAGATGCAAGTAGTTCAGCAGCAATCACGCATTTTTTAACTCAGATTACTTCCTAAAGTTTAAAGACAAAGCAGTGGCACATGGGATCATACTTTCCCTGATACCCTTTATTTTTCTAGTACAAAATTGGTCTACAGCTCGACCTATAGCCCAAACATGCTGTACATCCTTTGCACCGGACTTGGCGGAGGGTTTGCACGTGCGGCACGTGAAGGCCACTCAGAGCTTATGGCAGCAATACAGGGCACAGAGGTTGGCAACAACTTTGATCCAAAACGGTGTTAGTCAGCTGCATCCTCTTACTATAAACCACCCTACACTTGTAGCTGCTATTTACGCAGAGATTGGAAATGCAAAAAAAAAAAAAAATCCATGCGGCAGGTTGCTTGAAGTCTAAAA
>JAVLEV010000191.1:0-3776 GCA_031920365.1 Planktomarina sp.
AACTTGCTCAGCATAGATTAAGTTTCGTGGATCGACAGATTGCTTACCTTTTGCACCTTCAAAATTGCAGCTTCGAAAACTCTGATCAAGCTCGGGGTTAACTCTGAGCTACGAGCTTCTAAAACCATTAGACAACCGCCAAACGCTTTAAAAAACCATTGGCTGTGTTCTCAGTTGTGCGCCACATTCCAGCATGTGCGGGTACTGAACCGTAAAACAGCCATGGCTTTTTCGGGCAGTCGCTCATTAGGTTGGAATGCTTACTTCCTTCGTCGGCAGCTTTCACCCAATAGTCATAATATCCGATAGGTATTTGTGTGTCACAAGCCCGTGCAATTGCGTTACATTGGAAGCTAACAGCGTTTAAGTCAATATGGGCGTCTTGTAACAGGGCATTACGGTCGGCATTAGATCCAGTTTTGCGCTCTAGGACTTCCCTGGGCTCTAATAGCTCTGGAATACTCGGGGGTGTCGGTATGTTGAGAGGCGTTGCTAAGCCAACTTTGACCTGTAGTTTGCCATGGCGGCGTAAAGCCGTTCTTCTGTAAACACTGGATAGAGCTTTTTTTGCGTCCATTTGGGGAGTTCAGAACCGTACAGACCATTTGTGCCAGCGGCATTATTCGTTCAATGCTTTTACGGTTTCTAAAACATCTTCAACGTGGCCGGATACTTTTACTTTGCGCCAAATATGGGCTATTTCACCTTCCGCATTGATCAAAAACGTTGCCCGCTCAATTCCCATATAAGATTTCCCATACATTTTTTTTTCAACCCAAGTCTCAAATGCTTCGCATAGGCTACCGTCTTCATCTGATATCAAACGAATTCTCAGATTATATTTGGCAATAAATTTATCATGCTTTTTGACTGAGTCTCGGGAAACCCCAAAAATAATAGTTTCTTGAGCGTCGAACGCGTCTAAGTGTTCAGCGAACTCAATGGCTTCTTTTGTGCAGCCAGGTGTGTCGTCTTTTGGGTAGAAGTACAAAATTAAATTTTTACCTTTGGCGTCCGATATTCCAAACTGTGTTCCACCGTTGATTGAGACATTGAATTCTGGTGCTTTATCGCCGATTGAGATCATTCCATACCCATTTTAGTTGAGAGCCATTGTTGCATCATTGTTTTTAGGCCACGGTGTCAAAATTGAAAGGGCTAACTGCATAATGTCGCAAAATTTACAGCAGCCGGAGGAAATTAAGGAAGGGCGCGGGCCAAGGTCAATGCCGCGCCTCGTCTTGGCCTTTTCAATTGTGTTTTGGTCGTTTGTTTTGTGTTTAGGGCTTTTGGGTGCTGTAATGCAGGATCGTACACTGCCCTTGCCGGAAAGCTTACAACTAAAACTAAACGTCTTCATTAACTCTAAACTAAACCTTCCTAATATCACCTTTGACCGAGTCGAAGTTGGTTTGACTGGTTGGTATAACCCAAAGTTGATTTTGAGCAGTGCACAATTTTTAAATGCTGAAACAGGTGCTGGTTTGCGTTTTGGAGCCTTGAACGTCGTTTTTGACGGGCGTCAGTTAGTTTTAGGTAACATTTCGCCCAAATCGGTAAGGCTGTCTAATGCAAATTTTGATATAACCCGCAAGAAAAATGGTAGCTTTGATTTAGGCTTTGATACTCTTGACAGTGTTGGATCAATCTTTTCAATAGATGATGCTCTGAACCAAACAGAAGCATTCTTTGAGCAAAAGCAATTTGGATTTTTTGAATCTGGGCAGCTTGATCAGCTAACCGTGAATTATGTAGATCAGATTAATAATAGGGCTTGGACGTTCGACGGTGGAACCGTCAGCGTGCAGCGTGCCGATGGGGAACTCAATTTGCGTGGTGATTTGGCCTTGCTAACTGGGGGTGGTGATGTCGCTACGTTGGGAGTTTTCTATGATGGTAAGGCGTTGGGTGAGGGGAGCATTGGGGCGGAGTTCAGTGATTTACCAGCTCAGGATTTAGCTTTGCAATCGCCGGCCTTAACCTGGCTTAGCTTAATCGATGGCAATTTATCTGGTAGTTTTCGAAGTTTTCGGGCGATGGGGGAATTGGGTGCGCTTAATGCAATTCTAGATTTTGGTCAGGGCACGTTAATCGCAGGTCCAAATGAAACTCCAATAGGCTATTCTGAAGCAAAAACATACTTTTCATATTTACCGGCCCCCGGCCGTTTGGATATATCGCGTTTGGCTGTCCAAACTGATTGGGGGATTTTGTATGCCGACGGTTACGCTCTGTTAGAGTCGGATTTGGCCAATAACGTGTCTTCGAGCGGTATGGTGCTTCACTTAAATGTTGAAGATTCTAATTTCTCGGAAACGCCATGGTGGCAGGATCCTGTGACTATCTCTAAAGCGTCAAGCCAATTAAAAATTAAGTATGACCCACTTCAGGTTAACCTGGGCCAGTTTCAGGCTGAAGTTAATGGGGCGAAATTGTTGATGTCTGGCAAGGCGAGCTTGGACCCTTTAGGCTGGTCTTTTAACTTTGTGGGTAGGGCGCCTGCCGTTAGTGCGGAGACAGTAATTTTGTTATGGCCGGAGACCTTAAAGCCTAAAAGTCGAAGTTGGTTTGAGAAAAATGTGAAGGGTGGCACGGTTAAAAACTTAACAGTGAATGCTCAAAAAACAGTAGGGGCTGAACCCACACTGGCTAGTAGTTTCCAGTTTGATAATGCTGATGTAAGATTTATGCGGATTATGCCGGATATTGTGGACGGAGTGGGATACGGAAATTTTGAAGAAAACGTGTTTTCGTTAATTCTACAAAGAGGTCATGTTGAAGCTGGCGTTGGTGGTAATATTATCCTTGATGGCTCAGGTCTACGGGTGCCAGACGTCCGCGTTCCGAACCCGCCTGCAACGTTTACGATTAACGGCCGTGGATCGATGCATGCGGCCATGTCTATACTTGATAATGAGCCGTTTAAGATGATCTCTAAAGCTAATCGTGATGTTGGTGATGTTTCGGGGCAGATAGCGTTCAAGGCGCGGTTGGATACTTGGCTTAAAAAGGGTGTGAAGCCAGAAGATCTAAACTATGATGTCGTAGGAGTTTTACAGAACGTTCGTAGTGAGGTGCTAGTACCCGGACGAGTGCTAACTGCAAAATCAATGGCCTTTTCGGCGGATCCTACGGGACTACAGGTTTCCGGTGATGGTAAGTTGTCCGGTATCCCGTTCGCGGGAAGTTGGATCCAACCGATTGGCGTTCCTCATGTTGCGAGCCAAGTGATAGCATCTTTAGAGCTGTCCTCAGAGACCTTAAATACTCTAAATATCGTAACTCCAAGTGGTTCCATCATCGGCAAAACAATTGCTAACCTTAAATTGGAAATTAATAAAAATAAGCCAATTTCGTTTGAACTTAGTTCTAACCTTCAGGGCATTAGCTTGCGATTGCCAGCATTAAAATGGCAAAAAGAAAAACCAGCACTGGGTAAAGTTTATTTAAAGGGGTCTTTTTCTAAACCTATGGAGGTAGATAGTTTTGCATTTAAGGCACCGGGGTTGTCTGCTGAAGGCTCTATAAATTTTGATGCAAATGGGCTTGATAATGTGTTTCTTTCTGATTTCATTATTGGCGATTGGTTATCTGCCGCGGTCACATTGACCAATCGTGGAGCTGGGGTTCCGATGAAGGTTTCGGTAGCAAATGGCGATATGGACTTACGAAAATTCCCACTGGAAGGTGAAAAAGGGCAGGTTAGTTCGGCAAACAGGGCCCCATTAGTAGCAAATTTAAATAGTGTGCAGATTTCTGATAGTTTAGCTCTCAAT
>JAVLEV010000192.1:0-3737 GCA_031920365.1 Planktomarina sp.
CCGATATTATTGGTATAGTTACCAACCCACGATTGTTGCACCCAAAATGAAACCAAAACCTGATAATTATTCAGCGCTGAGCGAGGTTGGCGCTGTGTATGAACGCCGCTCTTTTTGGGAGCGCGTGGTAATTGACTTGCGCAAGGCTCCATATACTGCGCTGTTCGGCATGGTGGTAATTTTTGCATATGCTTTAGTAGCAGTTTTCGCTCCACTTTTTGCGCCTTATGGTGAAGCACAGATATTCCCTGAACCATATGCACCATGGAGTTCTACATATATTTTTGGAACTGACCAAATTGGTCGAGATATTTTTTCACGTATGATCTACGGCGCAAGAAATACAGTTGGTATAGCGGTGGCAACGACGTTTTTAGCTTTCTTAATTGGTGGAGCTCTGGGCCTCGCTGCAGCAATAAATAGAAGTTGGCTTGATCAATTCCTCAGCCGCTCAGTTGATGTCCTTATGGCTATTCCTAGTTTAATATTTGCTCTAGTTCTTTTATCAATTTTTGGGTCAACGGTTACTAATCTGATCTTAATAATTGCAGTTTTGGATAGTACGCGAGTATTTCGACTGACCCGTGCGGTGGCCCTGAACGTCGTAGTAATGGATTATGTTGAGGCGGCGCGCCTGCGTGGCGAGGGCCTAGGTTGGATCATGCGGCGTGAAATTTTGCCAAACATTATGCCTCCGTTAATCGCTGAGTTTGGCCTCAGGTTTTGTTTTGTATTTCTGACTATAGCCGCCCTCTCGTTTCTTGGTGTTGGAATTCAACCCCCTACGGCTGATTGGGGATCAATGGTGCGTGATAATGCGTCTCTGATAATGTTTGCTCAATACGATCTAAAGGCGGGCTTGACGCCACTATTGCCGGCAGCCGCAATAGCGCTGCTGACAGTAGCAATAAACTTTGTAGTGGACTGGTTCCTACACAAAACTAGTGGGTTACATGATGAGTAATAGAACCAAAAAAGGTGACGTTTTATTGTCAATTAAGGGTCTGAAAATACAAGGATTTTCAGATGAAAAATGGCATGATATTATAAATGGAATCGATCTCACTCTACATGCGGGTGAGGTACTTGGCCTTATTGGTGAATCTGGAGCGGGCAAGTCGACGCTTGGGCTTGCTGCAATGGGATATACTCAACCAGGATGTCGTATCACAGAGGGCGAGATCATATTTGATGGTGTCGATTTAGCTAAATTGTCAGATGTTGAAAAGCGCAAGTTCTGGGGTGATCGGATGACGTATGTTGCCCAATCAGCGGCGGCTTCCTTCAACCCTGCGCGGAGGTTGATTGTTCAGACTACAGCTTCAACAATACGGGCTGGTATCAAAAATCGCCAAGACGCTTATGATGATGCAAAGCAGTTGTACGACGTTTTAAATTTACCAGACCCTGCCAACATTGGTGATCGTTATCCTCATCAGGTTTCGGGGGGTCAGTTGCAAAGAGTGATGACGGCAATGGCGATGTCGCCTAGGCCGGATCTTTTAGTTTTTGATGAGCCTACCACAGCACTTGATGTGACGACGCAGGTTGAAGTTTTGGCTTCGATGAGGTCGATAGTGGAAGAGTTCAATACGGCGGCAATCTATATTACCCATGACTTGGCAGTAGTGGCTCAAATGGCAGATATTATAAAGGTTCTGCGCTATGGTTGTGAAGTTGAAGAGGCGCCAACACGTCAAATGTTGAGCGCACCTAAAGAAGCCTATACTAAATCGCTTTGGTCGGTTAGGTCGCTTCAAAAGCAAGAGCAGCAAAACGGTGTGAGTATTCTATCACTAAAGGGTGTCGATGCCGCCTATGGCTCTGCAAAAGTTCTTTTTAATGTCAATATCGAAGTAGCAAAAGGTACAACCGTGGCCGTCGTCGGTGAGTCAGGCTCAGGGAAGTCAACGGCTGCGAGAGTGATCACTGGGCTCTTACCGCAGCTGTCAGGGGTCGTTCAATTTAATGGTGAAGATTTGCCCCCAGCACTTGCCAATCGCAGCAAAGACCAAAAACGTCGGATCCAAATGATTTATCAAATGGCAGATACTGCGATGAACCCGCGTCAAACGGTTCGAGAAATAATAGGACGGCCACTTGATTTTTATCTTGGTATGCGTGGTGTACAGAAAACTAAGCGAATAATAGACCTACTCGAGATGATCGAACTGGACGCAAGCTTTATGCAACGCCTACCAGGCGAATTATCTGGTGGGCAAAAGCAAAGGATCTGTATTGCCCGCGCGCTAGCTGCTGAGCCTGACTTTATAATATGTGATGAAGTAACTTCAGCGCTGGATCAGATTGTTCAGGAGGGCATTCTCAAGCTCCTAATGCGGCTACAAGAAGAACTGGGGTTAACTTACCTGTTCATTACCCATGATATTTCAACCGTTAACGCTATTGCAGATCAGGTCGTGGTGATGAACCAAGGTGAAGTAGTGGAGCAAGGCTTGAAAACTGAAGTTTTCCAACCGCCACATCCCGACTATACAGCCTTACTGCTATCATCCGTACCGGAGATGGACCCCGACTGGTTGACAAACCTCATCTCTAAGCGCGCGGTGTAAGTAGTTTCAAGAACTAGCGCTGGTCCCTTTTTATACTCTCTGAAACCACTTTTTCAAAAACTAGATTGTTGTTTTCATAAGCCTCTAGACGGGCTGTTAAGTGGAAGTACTCAGCATCTGACGTCATATTGGTATAGGTTTCTGTACTCACTGACCAATCGCCGCGACTGTTTTCATAGGTCCAATGGGTTCGTCCACTCGCGCTTAGTGGATCGCCTGGGTGGATGCTCCACCATTCGCGTGCGACAGATCCGTGCACCAGACCGTGATCTAAATCTCTAGCGCTACCAAAATCATCTATGATTTCTAGCGTCTCTATGCCACTGGTGATATCGATAATTTTACGCCGCTCATTTTTTGCAGGCCGGATTATTTCAACCTTCCAAGGCTGATCCGCCTCTGGAATAGGAAATATTCGTTCGTCTTGGTCTCCACTTGGCCGAAGAGGGATATTGATCTCTCCAGCATGTAAAGTTAGCTCAACTGGAACTGGCGACGGCCAAAGTAGGGGCCAATAACTAGGTGAAATTGCCACTCGGACGCTGTGGCCTGTAGGGACGCGATAGGCCATCTGATCTAGGGCTAGAGAAATTTGAATTTCCTCACCTGGGATTAAAGGTTGCGCAACTGTATGGCCATTGCGATGGCAAAGGTTCAAAACCCCATAAGTCATTCGGGTCGATGCTCCATCTGGGTGTATGTGGTTCAGACGTACTGCAATCTGAGCTATAGGTTGATCTGAGCTGAGCTTCAGTTTGAGAGTTGGAGACCCTATAATATCTAGGCGATCTTCTAGAGGCCCGGACGTAAAACAGGCGGACAGTGCATCATCATAGCGCTGGTCATCTGGCATTTCTGGACCAAGCCAAATTGCGCAATACTCGCCTGCTGCACCACCGCAGTTTTGTGTGGAGGAGACCTTGGTGTGTAGGCTTGATGGAAGATCTTCTAGATGGCCGGCTGGATGCAAATGCCAACGCTTTTGTGGTAAAGTGGTGGGCCATTTGTCTTCAGTGATCCAATGGCCAGTGCGCTGTTCGTACCAGCTTTGTGGGCGGACGCCATCCATCAAATATGCGGTATAAGCTGGGTCTCGCATAACTCCAGTGTCTTGGTCTTTCAGCCATTGGTCCCACCATCTAAGGGCTTCTTGTAGAAACCCGA
>JAVLEV010000193.1:0-3686 GCA_031920365.1 Planktomarina sp.
TGGTTAAAGAAGTTGCGTCACGCACTAATGATGAAGCGGGTGATGGAACAACAACGGCCACAATTTTAGCTCAAGCTATCGTTCGTGAAGGAATGAAGTCAGTTGCGGCTGGAATGAATCCAATGGATCTAAAGCGTGGCATCGATGCAGCAACGACTGCTGTCGTAACTGCTATCAAAGCGGCTTCCCGCCCAGTCACAGATACTGCAGAAGTCGCGCAAGTCGGCACAATATCTGCTAACGGCGAAGCTGATATTGGTCAGCAAATTGCGGACGCTATGCAACGCGTTGGTAATGAGGGCGTAATTACTGTTGAAGAGAACAAAGGTCTTGAGACAGAGACTGTTGTTGTTGAAGGTATGCAGTTCGACCGTGGCTACTTATCTCCTTACTTTGTGACTAACCCTGAAAAAATGACAGCCGAGCTGGAAGATGTAATGATCTTGTTGCACGAAAAGAAATTGTCATCTTTACAGTCAATGGTACCGTTGCTGGAGCAAGTGATCCAGTCTGGTAAGCCTTTGTTGATTATCGCAGAAGATATCGAAGGCGAAGCTTTGGCAACTTTGGTTGTGAACAAATTGCGTGGTGGTTTAAAAATTGCTGCAGTTAAAGCTCCGGGTTTTGGCGATCGTCGTAAAGCAATGCTGCAAGATCTCGCAATCTTGACTGGCGGTCAGGTAATTTCTGAAGATCTAGGAATGAAGCTTGAATCCGTTACTATGGATATGCTTGGTTCTGCTAAACGCATTTCGATCACAAAAGATGAAACAACTATTGTTGAAGGTCTGGGCGCAAAAGCTGAGATTGAAGCGCGTGTTGCGCAGATCCGTGGTCAAATTGAAGAAACAACCTCTGATTATGATCGTGAAAAGTTGCAAGAGCGCGTTGCCAAACTGGCAGGCGGTGTTGCTGTAATTCGTGTTGGTGGTATGACTGAAGTTGAAGTTAAAGAGCGCAAAGACCGCGTTGATGATGCCTTAAATGCGACCCGTGCGGCCGTACAAGAGGGCGTTGTTGTCGGTGGTGGCGTTGCCTTGATGCAAGCTGGTAAAGTTTTGATCGGTATGGAAGGTGCTAATCCTGATCAAACAGCTGGTATGAAAATCATTGCACGGGCAATCGAAGCTCCTCTACGCCAGATCGCCGAAAATGCAGGTGTTGATGGTGCTGTAGTTGCTGGAAAAGTGCGCGAAAGTAGTGATGCAAACTTTGGCTTCAATGCTCAAACTGAGGAATATGGTGATTTATTCGCTTTCGGTGTGATCGATCCAGCCAAAGTTGTTCGCACTGCGCTGGAAGACGCGGCCTCTATTGCTGGCTTGTTGGTTACAACAGAAGCAATGGTTGCTGATAAGCCAGAAAAAGCAGGCGGCGGCGGCGGCGGCGGCGGTATGCCGGACATGGGCGGCATGGGCGGCATGGGCGGTATGATGTAAGCTTGCCGGCTTTATGAATAAAAACTTGAGAGGCCTGCGTATGACGTGGGCCTTTTTACATTTTAAAAAATTCACGGTGGGCCATCTAGAAAATTTTATCCTTAAATAGGTTTTAGAATTATGCCTTTGGCTGGTTGTTGCATATTTAAAAGCTTTGAGTGCATCTTTGCTTTGTACTTATCAATTAAAGGGGATATTTTTTTAGTTATGATGTGCTTTCGGGAGCTCTGTTGGCCAACGGTGTATACTGCTAAAATAGTACTCATGGTTCTTGAAGACAAGGAAACCAGATACTAACTCCGGAAGTTAACATGGCCCATCTTACGGCCGAGTTTCACATCAGATTTGCCGTAGAGATGAAGGGCCGCATTGCCTTTGCGCAGCTCCGGCACGCGATCTATATCGGTACCAATCAAATTTTCCATGCGGATGTCACTGTGGCGGGCACCATCGCCTAAAGGCCAGCAAGCTATGGCCCTGATATGCTGCTCAAATTGGCAGATGTCACAGCCGTTTTGTGTCCAATGACCTGAGTTGTGTACGCGCGGCGCTATTTCATTCACTATAAAGCCGTCAGCTGTCAGAAATAGTTCAACACCTATGACACCTATATAATCCAGCGCATTTAAAATTTTTGCAGCTATCAGAACAGCATCCGTGCGCTGAGATGTATTGAGGTTGGCGGGAACCTGGGTACTTTGTAAGATACCATTTTTGTGGACGTTTTCGCCTGGGTCATAACACGCCACTTGACCATCACTGGCACGAGCCGCAATCACTGATACCTCATGGCTGAAGTCGATGAAACCCTCTAAAATAGAGGCTCTTCCATCCATAGCTTGCCATGCGTTGGTCATATCTGATGCTTTTATGAGCAAAAATTGACCTTTGCCATCATAGCCCATCCGGCGAGTTTTTAGGATACTCGGTGTACCAACAGATGCGATTGCGCTAGCCGCATCCTTAGTGTTTTTGATATCGGCGTGGGGTGCCACTTTAAGGCCAAGCTCAGTTAAGAATTCTTTTTCGATCAAGCGATCTTGAGATACAGCAAGAGCTTGACGGCCGGGACGGATAGGGCAGATTTTCTCCAGTATATCGAGGGCAGAGGTGGGGATGTTTTCAAACTCATAGGTTATTACATCAACAGATCGGGCAAAGGCTTGCAAAGCCTTTGTATCCTTATAAGATGCTGTCGTGATTTTATAGGCTACTTGGCTAGCTGGTGGATTTGCCTCCGGTTCAAAAATATGTGTGTTTAACCCAAGTCGGCTGGCAGCCACAGATAGCATCCGGCCTAATTGTCCACCGCCTAAAATTCCAATCGTGGCTCCTTGAGGTAATGGATCATTCATCAAAGGGCTCCTGCGGAATTGAAGCTGAGAGGGCGGCGCGCCAAGCATCAAGCCGTGCTGCAATTTCAGGGTCCTGAATTGCGAGTATACCTGCCGCCATCAGTCCAGCATTTGCCGCCCCAGTGGTGCCAATCGCCATGGTAGCCACAGGGTAGCCTTTAGGCATTTGCAGAATGGAATATAGGCTGTCGATACCGGAAAGCGCTTTTGTTTGCACAGGAACTCCCACAACTGGAATGCGTGTTTTCGAGGCTACCATGCCGGGTAAATGTGCGGCACCACCAGCCCCAGCAATTATCACTTTAAGCCCACGGTCGTTTGCTGTTGCGCCATAGCTCCAAAGGCGATCAGGTGTGCGGTGGGCTGATACAATTTTACTTTCGTACGGGATTTTTAAAGCGTCGAGAATATCAGCGGCTTTTTTCATAGTAGGCCAGTCCGATTGGCTGCCCATTATTATTCCAACATGAACCATACTTCTGCCCTGTATTTTAACGCACGATAGAGCTCAAATTAACTCATCGTAAAGGATTAAGCAATAATATCAGGCGTTAGTTCATCTTCGTATCTACAGATTTGATCTTTGAGTAGTAATTTTTTCTTTTTAAGCCTTTTTACTGCAAGTTGATCGATTGCCTTTTCTGCTAATGCTGAGATTGCCAAGTCTAAATCACGATGCTCTTGGCGCAGCACTTCAAGCTCGATTGCCAATACCTCATTATGGCTCAGTTGGCTGTGGGCTTGCATTGGACACCTCTTGTATACCTATAATCTATCATAAGAGTTTTTAGCTGAATTGAGAAGGCTGTACTTGCGCTTGTGACTAGGTCAGCAACATTTTTCTTGTAAATTAATTATTTTTTGGAGGTATTTAGGGCCCTCACTTAATAAC
>JAVLEV010000194.1:0-3683 GCA_031920365.1 Planktomarina sp.
AAACTACTCCCACTCAATGGTACCAGGGGGTTTGGAGGTGATATCATAGGTTACGCGATTGATGCCTTTAACCTCATTTATTATTCGTGTGGCAGTTTCTCCGAGAAACTCATGAGTAAATGGATAATAATCAGCGGTCATGCCATCTACGGAAGTGACTGCTCGAAGCGCACAAGCAAAATCATACGTGCGACTATCACCCATCACGCCCACGGTTCGGACAGGCAGAATTACAACAAAAGCTTGCCAAATTTCATCGTAAAGTCCGTGCTTGCGGATCTGATCGATATATACTGCATCGGCTAGCCGGAGAATATCTAGTTTTTCGCGAGTGATTTCTCCAGGGCAACGTATTGCAAGGCCAGGGCCTGGAAATGGGTGGCGGCCAATAAAAGAAGCCGGAATGCCAAGCTCTTGCCCTAAGGCTCGGACTTCATCTTTAAACAGTTCACGCAATGGTTCCACAAGCTTAAGGCCCATCTTCTCAGGTAAACCACCTACGTTATGGTGTGATTTTATTGTAACGGATGGCCCTCCCGAAAAACTAACACTTTCTATAACATCTGGGTATAATGTACCCTGTGCTAGAAATTTTGCACCGCCAACTGCTGCGGCATGTTTTTGAAACACATCAATAAATAACTTTCCAATGATTTTACGTTTTGTTTCAGGGTCAGATTGCCCTTCCAATGCGCTAAGGAATAGCTCTTGCTCGTCTGCGTAAATAAAAGGTATATTGTAGTTGTCACGAAACATTTTGATCACTTCATCGGCTTCACCTTCACGCAAAAGGCCGTGATCCACAAAAACACAGGTCAATTGGTCGCCAAGGGCCTCGTGGATCAACACTGCTGCTACTGAGCTGTCAACTCCACCCGATAGTCCACAAATGACCTTTTGATTACCTACGCGATTGCGAATTACTTGAAGGGCCTGTTCGCGATACGCGCCCATGGTCCAATCTCCAGAGAAACCAGCGCGTCGTATGAAGTTTTTTAATAAAGTTGCGCCTTTGGGTGTGTGATGAACCTCAGGATGAAACTGCACCGCGTAAAACTCACGCGACAAATCGGCTATTACAGAAAACGGAGCGTTGGGGGACGTACCAAAAACTTCAAATCCTGGTGCAATGGCGCTTACGTGGTCGCCATGGCTCATCCATACTTGCTCGTCACCTTCAGAAAACCATCCGCTAAGTAATGGTAGTGTACCCTCTGCTCTTACAAAGGCGCGTCCAAATTCTGCGGTTCCATGACCACTTTCAACCTTGCCTCCCAAACATTCCATCATAACCTGCTGGCCGTAACAAATACCCAAGACCGGAACACCGATACTAAATATAGATGTTGGGGGGCGTGGGGATCCTTCGTCGATCACGGAAGCTGGGCCACCTGAGAGTATGACTGCTTTGGGCGCAAATTCCTGTAAAAAATTATTTGTAACTTTGTGAAATGGGTGGATCTCGCAGTACACGTTCAATTCGCGCAAACGCCGGGCTATAAGTTGCGTTACTTGACTACCAAAGTCTATGATAAGAAGTTTTTCGTGTTTATTTTCCATAGGCAACGATATTCTGACCAATAAAAAGGATCAACCCAAGTTATGGGAAGAAATTACTTCTTATGTCGTTTTCACTCCCGAAGAGGCGAAAAATACCGTCTGGAGTCATAAAAAAAACTTACATATGAGCTAATACTAAATTAGGGGTTTTCAAATGGCTGAAACAGCAGGTCGCAGGTCACGCAGTGGAGGTGGCGCAGCACGTCGCGCCGAGCGTACAGCAATAAGTGTTGAAACAGAGCGTTATATAGATCGAAATATCCCATTATATGAGTTTTTAGATGAAGCAACGCTAGATTTGATCGAGTATAATGCTGAAACTATTCTTGAAGAAATAGGTGTAAACTTTGTTGATAACCCTGAGGCTTTGGAGCGCTGGCGCTCCGTCGGTGCTCAAATTGAAGGTGAACGGGTCCGTATCCCACGTGGGTTAGCACGCAATCTGTGCAAAACTGCCCCGTCTAAATTTATTCAGTATGCTAGAAATCCAGCTCGAAGTGTGGAAATAGGCGGTAAAACGCTGGTAACTGCTCCGGTTTATGGCCCGCCCTTTGTACGGGATCGTGACGGTGGCCGCCGGTACGCAACGATCGGAGATTTTCAAAAATTTGTGAAGCTTGGCTACATGTCCAAATACCTGCACCACTCAGGTGGCACCGTCTGTGAACCTACAGATGTACCCGTAAATAAACGGCATTTAGATATGCTAATGGCCCACATGGTTTATAGTGATAAACCTTTTATGGGGTCTGTTACCGAACCCAGTCGGGCGCAAGATTCTGTTGATATGTGTGGCATACTATTTGGTAAAGAATTCATCCAAAAAAATACGGTGATGACTTCCTTAATCAATATTAACAGTCCACTAACATTTGATGGTGTGATGATGGGGGCCCTGGAGGTTTTTGCTAAAAATAATCAAGCTAGCATTATTTCGCCGTTTATCGTGGGCGGGGCAATGGCCCCAGTATCGGTTGTCGGAACTTTGACTCAGGTTATGGCAGAGGTTTTGGCGGGTATTGCGTATAGTCAAATCTTAAAAGCAGGCTGCCCGGTTATATTCGGGACGTTTGTTACCTCAATAGACATGAACTCGGGGGCCCCCACTTTTGGTACCCCTGAGGCTAGTCAAATTTTATATGGAGCCGGCCAATTGGCGCGCCGAATGAATTTACCATTCCGTTCGGGTGGTGGCTTGTGTGGTTCAAAACTCCCTGATGCTCAGGCGGCATATGAAACAGCTAATACCCTGAATGCTGCTTTGCTTGGTGGCGTAAACTTTATGCTGCACTCCTGTGGTTGGTTAGAAGGTGGCTTGGTGTCATCCTTTGAAAAATTTGTTATGGACGCAGATCAGCTTGGTACATTGCATAAAATGGCTCTTGGTGTTTCTGCGGATGAGAATGGTCAGGCTATGGATGCTATTCGCGAAGTGGGACCAAGTGGACACTACCTTGGATGTGAGCATACTCAGAATAATTTTAAGTCAGCATTTTGGCGTTCAAACTTGTTTGATTATAAACCGTTTGAAACTTGGTATGAAGAGGGCGCGCGCGATACTTATGCACTTGCGGCTGAACGTGTAGAATACCAACTGACAACCTACCAACAACCACCACTTGACCCACAAATTTTGGCTGCACTTGAAAAATACGTAGCTGACAAAAAGGCTAGTATGCCTGATGCATTTGTATAGGATTTTTACTTATTTAAAACGAAAAAAATTCTACACTTACAGTTTTTGTGGAGTTGCTAAAATCGCTATGTGATTTTATTAAATAGTATTGCTTTAATAAAACCAAAAAATACTGTGATGCATGTAACTTTGAAGTAATTTATATCGTAAATACACTATGGTATGTTACGTTCTGAAAACTTGCTATACTGACTGCCTGAAGGTTTTATGATTTTATTTTTGGTTGTGCGTCGTCAGCGCGAGTGTGGTTTAGTTGAGTTGAGTTGGGTATTTTTAGTTTACCTATTATAAGTACATATGGATATGTAGATTAATTTATTGCGAAAGTATTATTGTTATTTCCAAATTGTAAATTGGAGTAATCCTTCAAACATATTACCTGCCAAGGGGTGGTTGTTTGTACTGTCTGTGTTAAATTGAAGCCTAT
>JAVLEV010000195.1:0-3671 GCA_031920365.1 Planktomarina sp.
TACTTTTGGTCGTAATTTATAATTTTTATTATGCTTGCTACTAAGTGAATTAAAAGCATTACTTACACCACCAGATGGATACATTTTTTAATACTGAGCTGCTCTATCTGAATTATCATTATCGTAAGAACTAGTGCTTTCAGGCTTTGATGTAATCAATAATTTAGAAAGCCTAAAATCCTCTTTTCTAGCACAGGACACCTGCATGTCTGTTAAGTTAAAACCAAAATTATTTGGCCCCATATTTGCCATGTTTGATGGCAATGAAATCACAGGCTATGCGTTTGGCCATCCATCACAAGCAACTCCGCATTTGCCAATCAAAACGCCAGTAGATACGCTTTTGGCTTCGCTGGCCTATTGTATCGTTGTATCGATAGAGTGGGCCGCCAGTCAGAACGAGGCCACGCTGCAACCCTTTATGGTCAAAGTAACAGGCATCAAAGCACCGGATCTACCCGGTCGGATTGAGAGGATGCATGTTAGCATTATCAGTGCAGTGGTCGAGGATGCTCTTCTTGCAGAGAAGATAGTGGAGCAAGCAAAATCAATTTGCACCGTTAGCAACACGTTAAATTGTGAAGTTACCATTTTGATAGAAACTGCTCCTGATGTCTAATCCTGTAGAGTTGGGCGGAGAAATCCCGACTGACACTCGTACCACAATGGAAATGCTCGATAAAAATCCAGAGGATGTTTATTCACGTTTGCGCCAAACGATGCCGATTGTGCGTCTGCAAGCCCTTGCTGGGAGGATAATTTTTACCAAAGCTGAAGATACTACTCGCTTAAAAACTGACGGTGAATATTTTGGCTCATTTGATACGAAAACTCCTATGCAACGGGCTTTTGGTGGACACACGCTAATGCGAAAGGATGGCTGCCCGCACCTGCATGAACGCAGCGCGATGGAGCCGGCACTTGCCTATGGCCAGGTTCAAAAATGGAAGCAGGCTTTTGAAAGGTTGACGGACCATTTGCTCGACAAGCTTGAGGCACGGGCCACAGCTGACCTTTTCCATGCCTTTGCTGTGCCGTTAAGCACAGGTTATCTCAAACTAGTGCTTGGCTTGGATGCTGCAGGCGAAAACCACCTTTTTAAATGGGCGAACTCGCTAGTCCGCGGCGCAATGAACAGCAACTTCGATCCAGTTGTTTTTGCGGTTAGTGACTGCGCTAACATGGAAATGGATGCTTGCTTTAATAGAATGATAGAGCAAAAAATAGACTCACCCGATGGATCAATTTTGTCAGTAATGGCGAACAACAACAATCCGCTTGCGATCAGTCAAATCAGGACGAACATGAAAATCTGTATTGGTGGGGCAGTTATAGAGACGCGCGATGCATTGCTGTCAACAATTTATGGCTTGCTTAGTCACCCAGACCAACTGAGGCATTGTATAAGCGGCAACGGATGGGGTTCATGTTGCGAAGAAGGCCTACGTTGGATTGCCCCGATTCAGGCAAGCCCAAGGGTTGTTAAAAAATCTTTGATCATGCGAGGATTACTCATTCCCGAGGGCGAAACTGTCTTGGCCGTTCAGGCCTCTGCAAATTACGACGAGGACTTATGGGACAACCCAGGCAAGTTCGACATTCATCGCTTTTCACGACGGCATCAAACCTTTGGCGAGGGCGCACATCAATGCCTTGGCGGTAGTGTTTATCGATTGTTGGCTGCTGACGTGGCTCTTCCTAAACTTTTTAAACACTTTCCAGCCTTGTCTTTAGCTCACGGCACACACGTGAGTGTGAGAGGCTTTGCGTTTAGGGGACCAACCTCACTGCACGTAGAATTAATTTAGGCCCTCAGTGTGATCAAGCTTTCCGCTCAAGTCGCACATGATTGTAAAAGCATATTGCAAAAAATGGTTTTCTATCAAAAAAAATCTCTAAACTTGATAATATGATAAAGTCTGCCCGGCACAACGTGGGTGGTGAGGAAAGCTATAAATAGCTACCCTCGATGCAGGTGCAGCTTACATATAAGTATACCGTGCTCGCACAGCCTTGTGCAAAGGCTGCGCTCCGCGGTCCGATAGTAAAGGGAGATTGGGACCCATTTTATAGTGTCGATAGTATTTAGATCGTGAACCCGAAGGTACCTTAGAGCTTTAAGCAGTTTGCCCAAAATCTGTGGTCACTAAATTCTTTATGCCATGCAAACTCGTTCTACTTCGAGCGTTGCTTCTCAAACTAAAGCAGTTCCCGTTTGCCGTTATAAACACCGCAAAACCCGTTATCGTCTGTGCGTTCTAAGTTAAAGAACCTTAGTCTATTAAGAATGAGGTGTTGATTAAATTAAGGGCGCTGTTCGCAGTCATGTTTTGCCGCTCATTTGAAAATTTGAGAACCAAAATAGAATACCGCAATCCAACCAAGCCCTTTCAAGAAAAAGAAAGCAAACGCCACTAACCCCAGTCTTGCAAGATATTTTTTAAACGAGCGAAAAATAGGAAGCTACTCCAGTAAAAAATCTGTATTCAACAGCTTTAATAACACGGATTCATATAATTTCAATGGTAATGAGCAGTTTTAAAGTCTCATTGACTCGAACTTAATTTAGTAGAAATTTTACTGGCCGGGGTCAGTGTTAGATACTTCGTTAAGTAAGCTGCCGCAAAAACTACCGGAAGCAGAAAGTCCCGAGCCAAAGGCAATGAGGGGTGGCGACTGATAAGGATTTGGCGGTGTCATCCGTATATCAATACCTATAAAGGTGAAGAGGCCAACCAAAGTAATAGCGCTAATAAACCCACGAGTCATGAACTTGATTCCAGTCCAACAACAAATCTGATGCGAATGCCTAGAAAAGCTCCCATAAAGGCAGCAACAAACCATACCCATCCATGCAGGCTACCAGTCGAAATACCGGAAAAGAATGCACCAACATTACAACCAAAAGCTAGTCGTGAAGCATATCCAAGAGCAAGACCAGCCAAAATTACAGCCAACCATGTACTTAGCGAATAAGATGGCACGGTTAGCCCTAAGTCACGATTGCGCCAAACTGAGACGCCAAATGCTCCAGTGACCATCCCAATATTGGTCAAAGACGTATAATCGGTCAATACACTAGAATTAAGTCTGCCAACTGAACTCGACGCCGCCCAAAACAAAGAATTAGATAGATCAAAGTCAAGCATTACTGCGCCTTTTGCGGCCCATAGCCCAAGCCCATACACAACGCCCCAAGGCTGTCCTGCAACCAAAAAATTACAGATGGCGAGTACTGATATAAAAGTGGCTGCCATTATGTAGCGCCGTGGCAAGCCTCGTGAGCCTTTTTTCCCTAGGGTAAGAAATATACTTGCCGTAATAATTAATAGTATCAGTGTACCAACTAACCCAGTCCCACCTTTAAGCGTCATAATTGGAAGAGTACCAAGATCGGTCCACCAAAAGATATGATAAGCGCCAGCGAAGCTACCCAATGCAAAGAATGGCAAAGCTACAAGGCTAACTGGGTTGCCTGAACCTGCGTTCACCAGCGTTCCAGATCCGCACCCTAAAATAATTTGCATTGCAGCACCAAATACGAAAGCACCACCGATCATCGCCCAACCGATTGGAGCCTCGGCGCCACTGAGTTCAGTTGGGTACGCAGCCAGCATTGGTATTGCTACACAAGCAACTAAACCAATTGCCAAAAGTTGGGCCAATATACC
>JAVLEV010000196.1:0-3644 GCA_031920365.1 Planktomarina sp.
GAAATGGCACGTATTACATCGTTTATAATGATAATTTTTTCAATTGTCCCGGCAGTAGCACCTTTGCTAGGCGCAGGCCTGATTTTGCTATTTGATTGGCGCGCTATTTTTATAGTATTCATTATTTTTGCACTTATTAGTACTGTTTGGACAAAGATACGTATCACAGAGCCCTTAAAACCTGAAATGAGAGTACCATTTCGAATCAGGATCTTTCGTGCTGCATTTTTAGAAATAATATCAATTAGAATTGTGCGAGTATCAATTGTAACCCTCATATTTTCCTATGGAACTCTATTCACTTGCCTCTTGCTTGTTCAACAAGTCTTCGACCAGTTCTTTGGACGAGCAAATAGTTTCCCAGAATGGTTTGCAGTCATTGCAGCATTTTCAGCCTCCGCATCCTTTCTGAACTCCATACTTGTAATGAAATTAGGGATGCGGCGCTTGATTAGTGCCGCCTTGCGTGTACAAATAGTATTGAGCACTTTCATGCTGTTAATGTTTTGGACAGGTGCAATTACTGGAAATCTAGGTTTTGGATTTTTTGTATTCTGGGTTTTTAGTTTATTTTTCCAAGCAGGCCTAACCATTGGAAATCTTACCGCTCTCGCAATGGAGCCGCTCGGGCATATCGCAGGTACAGCCGCAAGTGTTATTAGTGCTTTGGGAACATTAGGATCAGTATTTTTGGCAACTATAGCAGGCCAATTTTTTGATGGCACGCCTTCAGCAATGATCATAAGCATAGCACTATTTGCATCTTTTGGAGCACTAAGTGCGCATCTTTTGAGACAATTTGAGCGTAAAAATGGACAGTAGCTAATATCGAGACAGGGCAGTATTTTTCTGGAAGTAAAGGACAGGGTACTTCACAGCCATCCTCGTCGGCCATCACTCGGCGAGGCCAGCCAGCAAGATCACCTACGGGCCCTCGCCTCTAGGGATAGTAAACCCCCAGAAGCGCGAGCTTTTGGAAGGGATTAGACTGCCAGGCAATAGTGAGCTCTAGATAGGTTTGAAGCTGAAGTAGGATGGCAGAGTAAAGAGTCTCAGGCTAACTGTTTATAAAAGTTGCCTCGTTCAGAGATCCGTCGTGGAGTACGTATATTAAGGCTAATTGTAGGCTAGGTTCCTATTCGCATAGTCCCATTCAACCCTCTCAGCCATGCAATTACACTCTGAGCCGTGATCTTACCCGTTGATGGATTTTCAGCACTCGGGCGGTTTTTAATCATAACCGTAAAGTCTGAACTATCAGACTGAATGGAAACTGTATGTTGGTTTTGTGTTAAAGTAGGGTCAGCCCAGATTTCCATTTTTGTCTGCTCAGGCCCCATACCAGCAAGGCTAAGCGCTGCGGCAACGTTAACGTTTGCGGGGAATTCTTTTGCAACCTCTGAAACACTTCCAGCCAATAAGCAATACGGCATCTCAAGGACTGTGATGTCTATACCAATTTTAGCAAGGTATGGGGCATTAAGAAGACCTGCAATTGGTTTACAAGTTTTGATCGTGACCGACTTCAACTCACCAACCGCCGCAGCTTTGAGCGCATCAATTCCCAATATTGCACCAGATGGAACAATAATCTGTCCACCATTTTTAGCCGCCAATTCAACCAAGTCATCACGACCTAGAAGTTGGCTCGCTGACATTACAACCAAAATCTTGCCAGCCTTCAACACCGCTTGTGCAATATCGTAAAAAAATTTTGGTGGCAGACATTCCACTACGACATCACAATGGTCCGCAATATCAGAAAATGCATAATGTGGAACAGGCCTAGATAAAGTTGCGTTGCACTCTGCAGCGCGCTGATCATTTCGCGCGCACAAACCTACCAGCACATGGCCAGGAATTTTACCACCATCAAGGTACTGCGCCACCATAAGGCCAATTGCACCTGTCCCAGCTATACCTATTTTCATGCCCTATACCTTTCGACCATTTCCACAATCCTATTTGCTGCCAGAACCGCAGTCGTGTGGTCTTGAGAGAAGTTCAATCTGAAGCTGTCAAGGGATTGTGGCCCAAATTCAGAGCCAGGTGTTACGGTTACCCCCGCTTGATAGCGAAGTAATCGTACAAATGTATCTGGAGGTACAGCCAACTTGGGAAGCTTCGGGAACAAGTAACTGCCCGCCTGTGGCGTAGATACCTGCAACGCTACACCACGAAAAATACTCAGCAGGTCATCTCGGATAGCCTCATGTTGAGCGATACGGTTTTTCATCCAACCATCTGGCTCTCGAAACCATGTACCAAGCGCGGCCTGATTGTAGCCAGCAGCACGCAGTGAAACAATTGCCTGTAGTTTCTCCATTCTATCAATTAGTTTGGGTGTTCCAAACGCAGTTCCAAGACGAAAGCCACTAAGGGACTCCGTCTTGGAAGGCCCCATAATTGTAACCAGATCCGTAGGCAGAGTTTTGCAGGCACGAAAATGTGAATAAACCTCTCCGCTATAAAGAAGACGCGAGTAAAGTTGATCAACGACGACAGTCACACCATGGCTAGCAGCTAAAGTCGCGATACTTTCGATTGCAGTTTGGGAGTAAACTAGGCCTGTTGGGTTATTAGGCGTAGAAAACACCAGCACGCGCACTCCAGTCTTGATAGCCTCTTCAAGGCTTTCAAGATTGGGCCCGTTTTCAGCTGCGTTCTCTTCGTAAATAAGTGGGATTGGGACAATCTCACCACCAAAAAACTTAACGAGTTTACGATTGGCAAAATAATCAGGCTCCATAATTGCAACCTTAGCACCTTGTTCTACGACTGAGCCAAGTGCTAGAAACAAAGCTCCCTGCGTCCCTGGCGTAATGATTAATTCACGATCAGCCGCAATAGGTGCACCGGTAAAGCGCTCCAAACATGCAGCTACACCATCACGAATTGATGCATCCCCACGATATTCGGTGTAGGCCTGCTTGCCACCCTGTTTATAACCATGCTCCCATGCCTGGCGCCCACCGGGCGTAGGAGGAAATGCATCAATGTTGCCATGAGAAAAATCAACAGGAGACCCAATAATTTTTTCACCACGAATAACGCTGATCAATTGATCACTACTTTGGCGCACTTCTTGGCCAGGTGCATTTTCGGAGCCAAGGTCCATAAATTTTTTATCGAGAGATGTCATGCCAATACTGTTCCTGCTAATTAAAAAATCAGAAAATTCTACTCATTTTTCACTTGCCTAGCAAACTTCATATGAACCGAATACTATGTTTTTGTAGCTTTAAAAGATAGAAGAATTATGGGTCATTTGTTTATAAAATCACTCTTAGCAGTTATCAAAGCAGGCTCTTTTGTAAGTTTGGCGTCCAGTTCAGCACCGGCAGTATTAGCCTGAACTTTAGCCATCTGAGAAAATGCAGCTCAAATGCCTTGAACCACTCTCGGGAAACTATAGTCCAGACCTAGATCAGCAGGGACACGGTCGTAGAGGTAGAAATAGCCTCCACAGACAAAGGACTAGGAGATGGATTTAGTCAGCGCTCAGATACGAAGATACAAGAGGCATATTGAAATGTATATTTTATATAGATTACTTAAATGAGTCATACCACTATTAGTGAGGCAATTCGTGGTGGACCGAGGAGGATTCGAACCCCCGACCCCCTGATTCGTAGTCAGGTACT
>JAVLEV010000197.1:0-3617 GCA_031920365.1 Planktomarina sp.
TCGCGGGGGTTCGATTTGGGTTTCCAGTGAAGGATGGGGGGGAGGCAGCTGCAAAAATAGATGTTTTAATGAAACAGCTGGCTGTCACTGAACTTGACTTGAAGATGTACGCTTTGGAAGCTACTTTGGCGGAGGAAGACTGGTTCAGCTTTTTAGACTATTATTCTCCACAGGAAAGCCTCCTGATTGAAAGCAAAGAAATTTCCAAGCAACGTATTGAGGAACTAGAGTTACGACTCAAGGCAGGGAGAGCTGATGTAAGTGGGTTGGCTAGAGAAATATTGGTAAGTGCAAAAGCTGAAATTGCGCTACTGCAATTAAAGACTGAATATTTATCACGACGAGTTACTGCTGCTGCGGTCACCGGACAAACCTGTGGACTTTTGGCGCTCTGTGATGCTATCACCGCCAGTCTACCCAAAAACTAATGGCAGATAAAAATATGATAAAGTTGGACGAGCCCATTGATATGGTGAAGTCGGATGGGCCCACCGTTATGGCAACGTCTAATGAGCCAATCAGGGATTCATTGATTATATATTCATTACTAAGTCGACTTGGTAAGAAGTGCAGTAGGAATGAGGTTCGCGAGGCTGTATCCGCAAGTGCCAGTGACAATCCACTGGACTGGGCCGGTGATGCTATCAGTGGATTTGGCTTTCTCTGTAATTCGGGCAACGTGAAGCTTTCAGCTATTACAAGTTCCATTCTGCCTGCTCTGGTGCAGGGCAAGGATGGTAAACTTATTATAGTCGAGGCTATCAGCGAGGGCCGCGTTTCGATTTATGACAGCCAAAATACTGATACAAAACACTTTACGGAAAAAGAGTTTCAAGAATGGTATGCCGGGCGGCTGATGTACGCACAACCTGCTCTGGAAGATCACAAAACTGTAAAAGCGCGTTTGAAGGCGCTAAGCCCTTTAAGGACACTGGGGATGTCGCGGTTTCTATGGGTGGCTGTAGCGGCGCTGTTATCGAATGTTTTGGGGCTTTCAACATCTTTATTTATTATGGTCGTATATGACAGGGTATTACCAAACCAGGCACTTGAATCTCTTTACGCCCTATCCATCGGGGTTGGTCTCGCAATAGTATTTGACACAATTTTAAAAGGCGCTCGAAGCCGAATTGTGGCCCGGGCGTCTGTGCGCGCAGACATTGACGTGAATGAAGACATATTTGATCAGTTTGTTGAGGTTTCAAATACTAAAGACCGCAAATCTGTTGGTGAGTTATCTTCGGTAATGCGTGATTTTGAGATTTTCCGCGAATTCATGAGTTCTGCAACAATCTTGACATTGGTTGATTTGCCATTTGTCCTAGTGTTCGTGGGAGTTATCTACTTAATTGGGGGGCCTTTGTTTATCGTCCCGTTGATTTGTATACCCACTATCTTGCTAATAATATTAGCGGTACAACCAATACTGGCGCGTAATTCCGCTGCGGTTTCGGCATCAGCACAATCGCGTCAGGGACTGCTTGTAGAAATACTTGGGGGTCTTGAACCACTTCGCGCTAACGGTGCATTTGGTTACATGAAGCGTAAGTTTCAGACGCAATCAAATTTTTATGCAAAAGCCAACGGCCAGGCTAAAAGCTATTCAGAAATCAACAGTAACATTATTCAAATTGTTCAGCAGGTCGCTCAAGTTGCAATTATTGTCTATGGTTTCCACTTGTTTAGCGATCAAGTAATTACGATGGGATCGATTATCGCGGTTGTTATCTTATCTGGCCGTGCTCTTGGGCCCCTT
This sequence comes from Planktomarina sp., assembly GCA_031920365.1. Lineage (GTDB taxonomy): Bacteria > Pseudomonadota > Alphaproteobacteria > Rhodobacterales > Rhodobacteraceae > Planktomarina. Next base: position 1,757 of record JAVLEV010000197.1, read on the forward strand.
GCTAAGGTTGGACAAACTCTTGGACGAGCTAACGCTGCGTTTGTTGCACGTGGGAACCTTAAAAGGTTTCTGTCGGCTCCGCGCATGCGGAATAGTGGCTCAACTTCAATGATCACAAACACTGAAAATTCAGCGATTGAAGTTCATAACGTAACGCTACGGCTCTCTGAGATGGGGCGCCCTTTACTTAATGGTTTTAATCTAAACATTAAAAAAGGTGAAAAAGTTGCAATCGTTGGTCGGACTGGCTCTGGGAAAACTTCACTTATAAAACTTATGGTAGGATTACTGTCTCCTGAGACTGGTTCTATTATGATTAACGGTTCAGATGTACGCCAATTTTCCCGTGCAGACTTATTTCGTACCGTTGGGACCGTCTTTCAGGAGCCTTGGCTCTTTTCGGGAACTTTGCGCGATAATGTTGCCATGGGGCAGGAGGATTGTAGCGACCAAGATGTTATTGAAAGCCTCAAAGCTGCTGGCGCTAATTTTGTTGGTGGTGAGTCCGGTGCGGACTTAGACTTTTTAATTCAAGATCAGGGCAGCAATCTTTCGGGTGGCCAAAAGCAATCAGTAATGATGGCGCGTGCTTTGGCTTTTAAGCCCGAAGTTTATCTGTTTGATGAACCTACAAGTGCGATGGACGGTCTTACGGAGGCTGAGGTAATCGCAGGTCTGGCTACCAAGCTTTCTGATAAGACACTGGTTGTTGTAACTCATAAAATGCCAGTGGTCGCTATGTGCGACCGAGTTTTAGTAATGGACAATGGCAAGCTTATTGGTGATGGAGCGAAAGACGCTTACTTTGAGTTGCTTAGAAAACGTTCAGAACAGAAGGCTTAATCAGATGGATCCAACACAAAACGACGGATCAGGGCCAAAAGATTATTTTATGATCTTTACCGTGACAATAATATTCGGTGTTTTTTTAATTTGGGCGAATTATACGCACCTGGATTTGGTTACGCGTGGAGGTGGGCGCGTCATTGCTGCCGGACAAAACAAAAATATCCAGTCACCTGAACGGGGCTCCATTGCATCCTATATGGTAGAAGAAGGCAGTGTTGTTAAATCTGGACAGATTATAGCCACAATTAACCCGATCGAGGCTGCGGGTGTTTTGGAGGAGTTGGAAGCTCGACTGGCTAATTTAAATATACGCCTAGTAAGATTGGATGCTGAATTGGAAAGCAAGCCAATATCTGTGGTTAAAAAGTTGAGTGGTGAATATTCCAAGTCGCTTGTTGATGCCGAGGTTGAGTTAATGATCTCACGGAAGGCTAGCCTAGATGCTGAATTAGAGACGTTAAAGCAAGACCGTACTAAAACTATAAAGATGATGTTGAGCCTTGATGCTCAAATATCAGGCCGTATGGTTATGCAAAATCTATTGATAGAAGAGATGAAGGAAGTGCTGCCGTTGGTTGAGGCAGGCGCGTTGGGAAGTTCAGAACGGTTTAGGCTGGAGAGGCAAGACGCTTCAATTGCAACTGAACTTGAAGTTTTGAGTGAGGAAAAAGGGCAGGCCAAGGTAGCAATTGAACAGATCTCAAATAAAACTGATGCCGTAAAGCTTGATTATAAAACTAACATTTACCAAGAGAGATCTGAGGTTATTGGAGAAATATCCGAACTAGAGGCACGCCTACCGGCAATTCGTCAGCGATTAAAACAAACTGAAATACGATCACCAATTGATGGTATTATTAATCGAGTATTTTATAATAATGTTGGTGCTGTTGTTACGGCTGGCCAGATTGTTGCAGAAATCGTTCCAACCGGTGGTGATGTTCTCATTGAGGCATTTATTGACCCGAAAGACATTGCAACTGTTGAGCCAGGGCAAAAGGTTAAAATTAGT
>JAVLEV010000198.1:0-3616 GCA_031920365.1 Planktomarina sp.
ATGCGCCAAATTGGAGGAACAGTGGGGGTTCAGGCTGGCGCTATTTATAATTACACATCAGACAAACAGGCCTTATTATTTGATCTTCTGGATGGGCACATGGCGGATTTATTGACAAAATGGTCAGTGGAATTGGTGCCTATGGACCCGATCGCTGCACTTGACCATTTCGTAGCTTTCCACTTGGACTTTCATATAAAGCGACCGGAACTGGTGTTTATTTCTTACATGGAGCTTCGAAACCTCACTGAGTTGAATTTCAAAGCGATTGTAGAAAAGCGCCGTATTTATGAAAAAATAATTCATAATTTGATCTTAAACGGTGTCGTATCGGGCGATTTTAGTGTCCCTGACCCAAAAATTACCAGCTTAGCATTGATTGCTCTTCTCACAGGACCAGTGGACTGGTTTCGCAAAGATGGTCGATTGACCAGCGATGAGTTGACGCGCCATTATTGCGCTTTGACGCGCCAAGCTCTCGGTGTCAGTGTACCGGCTTGATAAACGTGCCGTTGCGTAGTTCTGAAACTGCCTGGATTAACTCTTCACGGGTGTTCATTACAATTGGCCCATGCCAAGCGACAGGTTCATCGATAGGTGCACCTGAGATTAACAGAAACCGAACACCTTCAGGCCCAGCCTGCAAAGACACTTCGTCTCCGGTGCCAAACCGGATCAAAGTTCGATTTCCAGACAAATCTCGAATGTTGACTTCTTGGCCAGCCACCTCTTTTTCCAGCAATACCCCGGTTGGGGTGGAGGCATCGGCGAAAGCAGCAGCGCCATCAAATACATATGCAAAAGCACGACGATAAGTGTCAATTTTAAAGTTCTTTTGCACACCGGGTGGCACGTATATGTCGAGATATTGTGGATCTGCAGCGATCCCATCCACGGGGCCTTTTTTGCCCCAAAACTCTCCTACAATGACTTTGACCCTAGTGCCATCATCATCAATAATTTCTGGAATTTCAGTACCTGCCACGTCTTGATAGCGCGGGGTAGTCATCTTAAGGTGGCTAGGCAAATTACCCCAAAGTTGAAAGCCATGCATTTGGCCATTCTGATTGCCTTGTGGCATTTCCTGATGCATAATACCACTACCTGCTGTCATCCATTGAACATCGCCGGCAGCCAAATTACCCTTGTTTCCTAGGCTATCGCCATGCTCAACTGTTCCAGACAAGACATAGGTAATAGTTTCGATACCGCGGTGCGGATGCCATGGAAAGCCTTTTTCGAAATCTTCAGCCAATTCATTGCGAAAATCATCAAAAAGCAAAAATGGATCCATTTCGGAGGGATCTTGGAAGCCAAAGGCACGGTGGAGTTTAACGCCTGCTCCCTCAAGTGTAGGGATGGCTAGGCGGGTCTCGAGGGTTGGGCGAAGGGACATATTACGATCTTTCATTTGGAAATTATTAAGTAACGCGGCTAGTGGAAAAAACAAATTCAGCGCCTTTCTAAAAATACCTTTTGAATTCCGTCATTATCTTAATGCTTGCGGCGCGATCATCAATTTTTTGCATAATAGTATTTTGCAAAACCACAATGGAGTTAACATGAGTCGCAAATAGGGGCGACATGTTAGGTGTGGGTGCTTTTGTGCGCTTAAAAACAAGATTAGGAGATAGCTTTTGAAAATTGGATTTATCGGTTTGGGCAATGTTGGTCGCAAATTGTCCGGTAGTTTAATGCGGAATGGAATGGACTTAAGCGTACATGATCTAAACGCCAAATTTGTAGCAGACTTTGTCTCCCGCGGCGCTACGGATGGCGTGAGCCCTAAAAACTTGATGCAAACCTGTGACGCGGTTATTACTTGTTTACCAAGTCCAGCAGCTTCCGACGCCGTGGTAACCGAAATGCTACCCTACGTGGCCGTTGGTAAAGTTTGGATGGAAATGTCGGCCAATGACGCCAATGAGGTTAAACGTCTTGGAAGCTTAGTCTTAGCTGCGGGCGGTTAAGCTGTAGATTGCCTGGTATCTGGCGGGTGCCATCGTGCTGATACTGGCAATATTGCAATTTACGCGGGCTGTGAACGCGCGACCTTTGATAAAGTCTTGCCTATCCTAAAGCATATGGGGCGGCGTATCTTGCATGTGGGCGCGATTGGAAATTCCAGCACTTTGAAGGTAATGACCAATTATCTTGCTACGGCCAACCTGATTACTGTTTGTGAGGCTTTGACTGTGATGAAGGCGGTGGGTATAGATTTGGGTATGACTTATGGGGCCATCGCCATGTCTTCAGGCACTTCGTTTGTGCATGAAACCGAAAGTCAGCTTATTCTGTCGGGCTCAAGGGACGCGAACTTCACTATGGACTTGGTCCAAAAAGATATTGGTTTGTTCCAAAAGATGGCGGATGATCACGGTGTGCCTTTGGACATCTCTCCAGTGGTCATCGATATCATGACCGATGGACAGAAGCGATTTGGCGACCGAGCGCAATCGGGTCGGATTATTGAACGGTTAGAAAAAGCGACGGGCCTAAGCATCTTGGCGGGTGGGTTTCCTGAAGATCTGGTGGACTATGAACCAGAAGAGATTGGGTATGAGGTAACTGTACGACGCTAATAGGTAGTTTCAACTTTTATGTTTGACCAATTCAGTGCAGATAAGCCGCGAGGTAGAAGCCTCCCAATGAAATTTTTAGGACGCATGACATGTCAAATTCTGTGATTGCTAAACTAGAGGCGTCTCCCGTGCGGCGTGGTCTTGCCCTATTTGTTATGATGCTACTAGGCTTTCTGTTGTTATATTTGGCGATTACAACTGACGCTAGTTTCTTCCATAAGGTACTACTTGTGTTTGTTGCTGCAGCTGTTTTGTGCGTGGCACGGTCGATGCAGCGCGGTACTACGGGTCATATTGAACTGCGCGATACCGGCTTATTCTTTGAAAATGGTAAGCGTTTGAGTTCAATTGATAACATTACTCGAGTTGAGCGCGGTGTTTTCGCGTTTAAACCCTCAAACGGGTTTGTGGTGAGCCTAAAGCAAAAAACACATCGCGCCTGGGTTCCAGGTCTTTACTGGAAATTTGGTACGAAAATAGGTGTCGGTGGCGTAACCGCACCGTCAGATGCAAAATTTATGGCAGATACTTTGACCGTTTTGATTGCACAGCGTACTAAATAGATTTTTTAATTATTTTAGCTCAGTTTTTACTGGGTTTCATTACGTCAAAATTTCCTTAAGGTGCAACGGTATACCGTATTTTTCAAAGGATTACTTTTATGTCTACTCTTACTTCTCCAGAGCCTAGCTTCCGTGACAGTGTTGACATTATGTTTAACCGTGCTGTTGCGCTGCTGGATTTACCCCCGGGTCTAGCTGAAAAAATACGGGTGTGTAATGCTACCTACACCGTTCGCTTTGGGGTCAGGCTCCGCGGCGAAATCAAAACGTTCACTGGTTACCGAGCGGTACATTCTGAACACATGGAGCCTGTAAAAGGCGGTATTCGATACTCTCTAGGGGTTAACCAAGATGAAGTAGAGGCCCTTGCCGCATTGATGACCTATAAATGTGCTTTAGTTGATGCTCCTTATGGCGGCTCTAAAGGCGGTTTGTGTATTGATCCTCGGGCCTATGATGAACATGAGCTGG
>JAVLEV010000199.1:0-3614 GCA_031920365.1 Planktomarina sp.
AAATATTTTAGAGTTATTGTCGCAATAATATGATTTTTAAATTGTGCAGATTTTAGTTATATTAATATGAAAGTCATAATTATGCTGAAAATTAAGATAGAATGATATCTGGTTCAAGGATATTTAGCGCCCAATCTTTTGGCTTTCGAATGGTGTGGATTGGTAAATCTCATTTATCCAATTTCCATATAAAAGATGTGCATGTGAGCGCCAGCGATTCAACGGTCTTTGGCTTGGATCATCATTTGGATAATAATTTATCGGTATATTTATGGAAGAATCTATTTCGTAATCTCGGTCATATTCCTGTTTCAGGCTCGTAGTATCATACTCAAAATGATTGAAAATATACAATGCCCTGTGTGCTGTATCTTGGACCAAGCATGGTCCAGTATCAGCTGATCCAAGCAAAGTCTGTAGACCATCCGTTGCATCAATTTCATCTTGCACCATTTCAGTCCAGCGGCTGACTGGTACTACAAAGTCGTCTGAAAACCCGCGGAGATAAGGGGAGGACGGTTCAAGGTTCTGATGTCGAAAGCAACCAAAGGCCTTATGCTGTAAATGGTGTTTTTTTACACCATGAAAGTAGTTAATCATCGCCATTCCACCCCAGCAGACGCCCAGTGTGGATTGTACGTTAGTTTGGGTCCAATTCATTATCTCAATCATCTCATCCCAATAGGTGATATCAGTGAAGTCTATATGTTCAATAGGCGCCCCCGTTATGATTAAACCATCAAACTTTTCGTCTTTAATATTATTGAAGGGCTTATAAAACTCCTCCATGTGATCCGCTGACGTATTTTTAGTCTGATGTTCAGTCATCCGAAGAAGTGTCAGTTCAATTTGCAAGGGGGTGGCACCAATCAGCCGGGCAAATTGATTTTCTGTTTCTATTTTAAGAGGCATAAGGTTCAGTAAAGCAATGCGCAATGGTCGGATATCCTGCCTGTCAGCATGGCTTGGATCCATTACCATCACGCCTTCAGCACTTAAAACCGCATGGGCTGGAAGATTAGACGGTATTTTAATAGGCATTTTGGTCTCCTAAATTAGTACTTCAGCCTTGCGCATCAGTTTTTGTATCCAGTGCAGAAGCTACTAGGTTTTCAAACTCCTCTGGTTTTGATATTTTTTTAAGATCTTCGACGTGAAGGGTAATGCCCCAGGCGGCCATTTTTTCATAACGTGGTTGGCGGTGGGCTAAAGCACGTGCATAAGTCCAGCGGATAAAATCGTTCGGTTTTACTTTGTCAGGACTAAGACCTGTTTCTTTTTGGTATTCGTGCCAGGACGATAGTAAGAAATCTGGCTGGTAGGCCATAGGCTTCGGTGATTGATCAAATCTGTTTACAAGTTCCGCTGTATGCGACTCCGAACCCTTAATCCAAATCATCAATAGATTTTCAGAGAGTGCATTAAGAATAGGGTCATTTTGGTTCCAAGGGTCTACAACTTCGCAAATTGATCCGCCGCTATCACATATAAAGTTTTTATAATTGTAGAGTTCTAACGCGCGATTTATGAAATGCTGTGTGTCTAAGAGCGCTGATTTTTCTGCCGCCTCATGTTGTCCCTGGCGCCTGCAATATTCCGCGAAGGGAATACCACCTTCTGAGATATCACCTGGTTTACCAAGGTACGTTGACAAGGGGGCCAGGTTCTCAAAAGTGATATTAGAGGCTATGTATATGGAATTCGATAGTAACAAGTTTGCGAGAAGGGGTACATCCATAGCCGCTTTTTTAAAGTTATCTACAATATACCCACCCATGTAGTGGGTTCCAATACGATAATCCACAGAGTAATGGAACCAATCGCCTTTAGAACGCAGCATTGATGAGACATGGGTTTTTCCAAGCCCTGACATTGCAAATAGTAAGGCCTTCTTCTCTTTGGATTCTTTCCAACTCCTCCCGGTTTTATATATCATAACAATCATTCTCCATCATGGCTTAACTCATAAGCCAATATAGAACTCTGGAAAAGGCCTTGATCTAGTCTTGCTGCTTTAAGTTTATATAATTAGCGGTAAAAATCAAAATTGCCCCCAGTAAGACATATATATCCAAAATCTCTCCATAAAAAAGCATACCGATGACGGCAATTAACGGTAGCCGCGCAAAATCAATTGGCATTACGATGCTGGCTGGTGCCATTGTTAGTGATTTTGTCATACAAAAGTGCGCTGTAAGGCCACCAATACCTATCAAAGTTAACCAAGGTAATGTGCCTCTAGGTGGAAGCTTTATGTCGCCGTCATAACCAGAACAAATTAAACCAAATATAATTTGCAAGCCAGTTAAAAAAAATAGAATTTTAGTTAGTGAGTTGTTTGTGGTTAATTTTCGTGTCAAAATTGCAGCACCAGCAAAGCCAATTGCAGCGACTGCTCCCGCCACAATGCCAATGTTAAGTGCGTTTAGTTCAGGTCTTGCGACTACCAAAACACCAAAAAAACCTATTGCGGCTATGGTCAGCTTTTTAATAGTCAACTGTTCTCCAAGAAAAACCGGTGCCAAGAGAACTATCCATATTGGAGAGGTGAATTCCAATGCAAATAGTTGTGCAAGTGGAATTAGCGGTAACGCAAAAAACCATAGGTTTTGACCAATAAAGTGAAAGACATTTCGTACCAAATGTAAGTTAAAATATTTAAGGTTTATTTCGCGGTGGGTACCCATTATTCTAGAAACGGAAACAACAATTAAAAAACCCATAATTGAACGATAAAGCATAATTTCGAAGGTATCGAGTTGTCCTGATATTGCCCTGCCGGCAACCGCCATTGACGTAAAAGAGATGATAGCGCCTATCATCCAAATCGCTGCACGGGTATGTAACATGTCTAAACCTCAGTATCTTTAGCCAGACCCAACTGTTTACTGGAGCGATAAGCAATATCAATACCTGCCTCTGTTGTAGAGATAGGCTTTATCAAATATTCCTATTTTGTCTTCAGTAAAGTGCTGTTTCTTTAGTGCCATATTCGCGTTTATTAGCTACTACTGATCCTCCATTTTCTCCACCTTGTAAGTCATTGTTTTAAATTGCCTTTAAAGGGGTATGTAAGTAGCTTGTAAGTCGACATACTAAAACTCATAAATTGTGTTTCGAAAAAACCTATTGTAATTCATTGGGTTACGCAACCTACACTCGCACACTGTACGACGAAGAACGTGCTGAATTATACACGTTCTTCTGTTCACTATTTCTTCAGTGTCAAACGTCTACCAAACTGTGCTTTCTGTTCTATCAGCACATCTAACTCGCCTAGTTCAGCAGCTTCACGTACCTTACGCAGTGTATCAGCCACAACAGCTTCACTAGCTAGTTCGATGGCATTCTTACCTTTGGCAAACTCTAGTGGCTTGCTACCATAGCTTACAATAAGGTTAATCTTTCCACCACCCCACAGCATCAGCATTTATCTGCTCGTGACAACGTTCGCTTAGCTCAATGAACTGTTCGGCAAGCTGAGGGTGGCCGCTCTGTAGCCGTCATACAGCGTCCGGAGTGCTGTAGCTTGCTTGTACATATAGCCAAACGTACCCACACTGAGTTTCACACGTTTAAAACGCAGCGTACGCACGTAGCACTCACTTCTGCAA
>JAVLEV010000200.1:0-3604 GCA_031920365.1 Planktomarina sp.
TGGGCTATCCTGGACATCTTGCAGGCGGCGTTGAAGCTGCCGCCAGTGCGGGTGGTCAGATCACCCCCCCAATTATGGGTGCTGCTGCATTTATTATGGCCGAGTTTTTAGAGGTTCCCTATACCACAATCATTCTGGCGGCAGCTATGCCGGCGGCCATGCATTACATTGGTGTTTTATGTATCGTACACTTTCAGGCCAAACGCCTTGGACTTAAAGGCCTACCAGAAGAGGAAATTCCCAAGCTATTCAATGTGATCAAGCGCGGGTGGCCAGCCTCAATCCCACTGGTGGTCCTGATCTATGTACTATTTAGTGGTTTTTCGCCTCATATGGCGGCTTTCTGGGGGATTACCAGCGCCCTGGCGGTTGGCTTTTTAAACCCGATGCATAGGTTATCTATTGCCGACGTATTAGATGGCTGCGTACTCGGGGTCAAATACGCTCTGTCAGTCGGGGCCGTTGTCGCCGCTATTGGGATTGTGGTTGGGGTAGTAAATTCCACTGGGCTTGGATTTCGGCTTGGGTTTATGGTCACCAGTGCGTCACTGACATTGGCTGAAAATATTTTTAGCGTGATCCAGTATATTCCGCTAATGCAGATATCCGTGCCAGAACTGACACTGTTTATCTCATTAGTACTAATTGCTCTTACATGCATCTTAATGGGGGCCGGGCTGCCCACGACTGCGCTGTATATTATGCTGGCAACTGTTGCCCAACCAGCTTTGGCAGATCTTGGTATCCCTCCTTTGGCTTCGCATCTGTTTGTGCTGTATTATGGCGTGATTTCGGAAATAACCCCACCGGTTTGTGCCTCTGCCTATGCTGCTGCTGGTATTGCAGGCGCGGATCCGTTCAAAACAGGAGTTGCGGCGTTTTCGTTTGGTATCGCCAAGTTGATGGTGCCAATGGTGTTTGTGTATTCCCCTGCGATGTTGATTGTGTTGGATGAATACTTCACGTGGGGGGCTTTTTTCGAGACCACTGTTACGTGTGCTGTGGGTGTGACGATGATGGCGACTGCTATCAGTGGATTTATGCTGGCCCCGATGCCTACCCTGTTTCGTTGGATCATGGCTCTGGCGGCTGTTCTTATGGTTGCACCAGGGATAAACACTGATTTATATGCTTTGGTCTTTGCACTGCCAGTGCTAATTCAACAAGTGGCGGCAAACAAAAAGACAATGCAGAACAGTTCAGACAATGCCTGAAAAAATTCATATTCTGGGGGCTGGTATTGTTGGAATTTGCAGTGCTCTAAGTCTACTAGAGCGCGGATACGCGGTTGAACTGATTGATCGTAGTGCGCCCGGCAGCGGCGCAAGTTCCGGTAATGCAGGGGTTGTTTCCCCTTGGAGTTGTATACCTCAATCCATGCCAGGGGTATGGAAAAAAATTCCAGCGTGGCTTTTGAAGTCAGACGGCCCACTGACTGTCCGATGGCGATATCTACCGGCAGTAGTCCCATGGTTTGTGCGATTTTTACAAGCAGGATCACTCGATAAATTACCGCAGATTGCGGATGCTATGAATGCACTTAACCGTCCCAATGTTGATCTGTACACTGCCCATCTACGCGGCACTGGTTCAGAAGATCTTCTAGCGCGCTCACTTTATGTACATGCATTCAAAGATCCACGGAAAGCTGACCTAAACGCCTTAAATTGGCGGATGCGAGCAGAGCGAAATGTGCCACTAGAGCACGTGACAGGCGGTGCGTTGCAGGAAATTGAACCGGAGTTGTCATCGGAGTATCGAGCCGCTGTTCTTCTAAAAGGGCAAGCGCGGGCCCGCGACCCCGGAGCGTTGGCGGAGGCGTTGGCCCAAAAAGCTGTTATGATGGGAGCGACTTTCACCAGAGCTATCACATATAGTTTGAAACCGGTCGAAGGGGGGCGATGGGCCTTGGACACTGACACCGGTTTGATAGTAGCTGAAAAACTGTTGATTGCTGCTGGCGCATGGTCGGGCAAACTGCTTGAGCCTTTGGGAATACGACTGCCGCTCGAAGCAGAGAGGGGTTATCATTTGATGTTCTCATCACCAGGAATTACGGTTAACAACTCTGTTATGGACGGTGAAAACCTTTTTGTTGCTAGCAGCATGCTGGATGGTATTCGTTGTGCTGGAACTGCAGAATTTGCAGGTTTGAACACACCGCCAAACTACCAACGTGCTCATATTTTTAAAGATCTTGCGAAACAACTATTTCCTAATTTGCAAACAGAAGAGACCCACGAATGGATGGGCAGTCGGCCTTCTTTTCCAGACAGTTTGCCCTGCATTGGGCAAGTGCCTGGAAAGCCTAGGCTCTTTGCTGCATTTGGGCACAGTCACTATGGTTTTGGAATGGCGCCAGGCACTGGTCGTTTGATAGCTGAGATTATTGCTGGAGCTACCCCTAGTACGGACTCCACGCCCTATCGGATCGCACGGTTTTTATAATACAGAGCTGCGTGGGGATTTGGATGTGGCCTTGGCCCAGGGTGAGTGCTCACAACCAAAATACAGTGATTGCTGTGAGAGTATTGGCTGAGAGAAATAGTTTAGCACAGCGATCATAAGGTGCGGCGATGCGCTGACAGTTCTTAAGGCTGCCGAGACATTCTTGGCCTTGTGCCTTATTGTGAAATACCCCACGCCACCCCACGCCATCAAGATTGACGAAGATTATACGAATTAGCACGCGTCTGTCATCTATCCGAGGTTTGATATGAGACTTTGGGACGGAAGGTTCAGGGCTTGAAACAGTTTGCGACAGAGCGAAAGCGATTAAGCAAACAGTGAAAGGCGGCTGTGAGAAGCGCAGCTACATAAGCCACAACAAAATGACAAAATGATAGGGTTGGCAGAGCCCTTACGAATGTGTCAATTGACAAATATGGACTACTTTCAAAATCTCTTGGATGACGACCCAACTTTGGCCCAGTCGCCACTTATGCGAGCGGCGCAGCTGACCTTGCAATATGTCCAAGACAACGGATCAATTGAGCTGACCAAAACTAAGGCATTCAAACGTACATTTGTACATTGGGCTGCCAAGCATTTTGATTGGCCAGGGATGGGCTATGACGAGCTGTTTCGAGTGAATAAAGTTATAAATGAATATGATTTCGTTCCCCTCGAGCTACTGCACTTTCTATTGATAGAACGCAAGCTGGGGCGACATTACAAAGGCGCATTCAAGTCAACCAAACGCGGTACTGAATTGGCTAAATCTCCAGCTAAGCTTTTTGCGGAACTGATCCCCTTTTATTTGTTTCAAATTGATCATGGCGCCTACAGCCGCCTTGGAGATCATCCTGAAGGTAACTGGGATGTTTGGCTCAATGTTCTCAATGTGGAAGTTGAAAACGGTGCAAAAGAAGCCGCGTTATACAAAGTCTTTTATGGTGAGCCCGAAAAAGGACCCATGAGTTGGCGTAAAACAGGCCCTTTTTACAGCTGTGTTCTGCGACCATTGAGTTGGGCAGGATTACTCAGCCAACCAGAGATTCAAAATAAAACCAGCTCAGAAAAAGATTATTTCAAAACACCTCTTTGGCACTCTGCACTCAAACTCGAAACAGACAGATTAGTCCAACCCGCACAGCGTCATTGA